>CAZMJZ010000001.1:0-30278 GCA_964566845.1 uncultured Dehalococcoidales bacterium
AAAGAAGGAAAGCTATTATTATCTATTCAGGCTCATTTTTCGATTAGAAAAGACTGCAAGTAAGTTGCCGTACAAAGGGGTATATATAAGATTCAGTCAAGGTACCCAGCACTGAAACGGCTGATTACAAAGCTACTAAATAATATCGTCTTCTTTCTGGTGTACGCTTCGACTCTGTACCGGTGTTCTCCACTAGCTTCTCAGTTAACTAGCAGGCTTTCTTCAGTTAGTCAGCACTGATGACTCAGAAACAGTGCATAGGTCCATGCGCAAGTTACGTAACAACTAATCATCTTGTGACATGTATTCTAAATGAGAAAATCTTCGCATATGTACCTCTGAGGTAGTATGGAAAAAATGGACACCAAAGTCAGGTAAAATAGAAAGACGGAGGTGTCAGAATGAAAGGGGTTCCGCAAGGAAGGTACACGAAGGAGTTTCGAGAGGAAGCGGTGAAACTGGTAACGGAAGAGCAGCTATCGTTACCGGAGGCAGCCCGCCGGCTGTCTTTACCGCCATCGACGTTGGCGACTTGGGTGAAAGCCTGTAAGGCCGGCAGGCTTGGAGAGATAGGCAGGACGCAAAGGCCTCTGACCGAAATCGAGATGGAGTTGGCCCGAACGAAGAAGGAACTGGTGGAAGTGAAGATGGAGCGGGATATATTAAAAAAAGCAGCCGCGTACTTTGCGAAGGAGTCGCTGCCCGGTACGCGATGATGAAAGAACTGCGGCTTCACTACCCTTTACCGCTGGTGAGGCGAGTTTTAAGCGTGTCAGCCAGCGGGTACTATGCCTGGCTGGGCCGGCCACTGTCGAGGTGGGCCCGGGAGGAAGCACGGCTGGAGATTGAGATTAAGGCGGCTCATAAACGGACAAGGCAGGTCTGCGGCGCCGAGAAGTTACAGTATGACCTAGCAGAGCATGGTATCAGGGTGGGCATTTGCCGGATCAAGCGCATCCGGAGAAAGCTCGGCATACGCTGTAAACAGAAGAGGAAATTCAAGGCCACCACCGACTCAAAGCATACCCTTCCGGTAGCCGAGAACATACTGGGTCAGCAGTTCAAGGTTGCCGCGCCGAATAAGGTGTGGGTGAGTGATATAACATATGTGCCCACAGACGAAGGCTGGCTGTATGTTGCCGGCCATAAGGACCTTTTCACCGGTAATATCGTGGGCTACGCGATGGGAGAGCGGCTGAAAAAGAGTTTGGTTAGTCAGTCTTTGTTCCAGGCTGTGGCAGCCAAACGGCCGGCTAAGGGGCTGGTTCACCACTCTGACCGGGGCAGTCAGTATTGCTCCCATGAGTACCAGAGTATTCTTGACCGGTTCGGCCTGATCGCATCGATGAGCCGGAAAGGGAACTGTTTTGACAACGCTCCGATGGAGAGTTTCTGGGGAACACTCAAGCAGGAACTGGTCCATAACCGCCGTTATAAAACTAGGCAGGAGGCGGTTCAGGACATCACGGAGTATATCGAGATATTCTATAACCGGCAGCGCCGACAGGCAAGACTCGGGTTCCTATCACCTGTGGCCTATGAACAAAGATTCTATGCAGGACTACTGGCAGTATGAAAGGTTTGGTGTCCACTATTGACATCCGACCTCACTCCATGTAGACATCCCGATATCTATGCTTAGAATTGACGACACGAAACAGTGGCGGCAGCTGGATTTGGAAGCAGACCAAAACATTATATATGAGCTATAATAGGCTTAAATCTAATGGGAGGTATCGCATTTGTCACTTATGGATTAGGTTTAGTTATAGGTTTTGCAGTTGGTGTTGGAGTTGGTATTTCTATTGGAAAGAAACAAAAACCTTGGTCTGAATTAACCACTGCAGAAAAGAAAGTAAGAATTATATCCATCTCTGCAGGTGGTGTGCTATTTGTAGCTTTGGTCGTGGTTTACATAGTTCGATTATCATCCTAATGTTCGTGCAGTGGTGACGGTTCAATAATCATTCCTTTTTAGTATTGTATAATACCCATGGCAACCACCTAACAAAAGGTTGCATCCGACACTGAAAATGCTGGAGGAGGTACTATGGATAACTCAGTTGTATTGTCTGTTGGTGATGTCTTCCACTTGAGACGTGGCAAAGACCGCATTATCTATGCTGGTATGCCGTCAGACAACATCTATTCTATTGTGCAGAGGAAATGGGATTTCATGCCTTTGGGGTGTTGGGGGTTTGCCTGGAATCTGTTTTATCCAAGAGAGCAAAGCAAAATAAGGATAGATGGAGTAAATATATTAGTAGAGAAGGTGGCTCCCGATGAAATTAGATTGCGGGTATAACAATAAGCGATATGCAGTATAGAGGTATTTATATGAGGGAAATTGCTAAGTTGATAGCCTTTATCCTATTAATTATAGGAACTACTGGTCTTCTAGTGAATGAGTTTGTTACTGACTGGGGTAGAGGTATTACTATTACATTTGCTTGTCTCAATGTATTGGGACTCGTGCTCTTGATTTTTGCAGCTTGGATCATGGGAAAACGCTAAAGACAAGGAAGGATAACCAACATTTTGATATACGAGGATACGCCAAAATATGATCTATGGCTCAAACTCATGCTAGGCGGTGTATTAGCCCTTACTTTGATATTAGGGATAATTTTCATTTTCCAGGATAGTGAAGTAGCTTTGGCAATGTTTGGGGTAACGCTTTTTGACGCTCTATTATTTAAAGCAATTCTGCCACAGCGATTTCAGATATATCAGGACAGGGTAAGAATAGTGTTGGGTAGACCATTAGCCATAAATATCCCGTTTTCTAACATTCGAACCGTAAGGACGGTTTCAGCTCGCAAGGTTTTTGTTTATTGGGGGAACCGTTTTGCCACTTCAACACATATTATCGTGGAAATAGTTCGTAAGAAAGGCTTGGGTTTTGTTATATCACCAGCCAACGGAGATATGTTTCTAGAGCAGCTTAATCAGGCTCGTAATGCAGTATCCTGAAACGATGGTCTTTCAACACCCTTCGTGCTGTACGGGATTTATACCAAAGGATAGAATTCTAGTAATAACTGAGTGGTATTAAAAACGAGGAGGTCAAAAATGGCTGGTGAAGACAAAGAAAATAAGCAAGCAGGATTAGGTAGTTTTGTATTTGTTGGGTGTCTTATCATTGGCGTAGGTGTTGGGATAGGGTTTGATCTTATGCCAGCAGCAGTTATCATTAGTTTTGGTATAGGTTTAATCGCTATGGGGATAGCACGCTATAAAACTGGTAAATGGTAAATGATCTGCTTTAAATATACTCCTTACAATAATAATCTATTCCTCTGTGTAATAATCTTGCATTTTGTCTTATTAGTGTAAAACCCTTCAAACAGACGGGGAGATGGGGGGTTCGTCCAATTTGCATAATCCCTCAAAAAAGAAATGCTAGCGGTAGAAGGCTAGCGTTGTTACTACTACCTGGTGGAGACGTGGGAGGCCCCATCTCTGTCAGCCCCAAAGATACTGCCCATTCTCAGACTGCGAGGTGCCTTGGGGGTGGTGTTTAACTAGGTTAGGTGAATTTTCTACGAAAATTCAATGTTATTGCAGAAGGACTATTTGTTAAACATATTTACATGCCCATGTTTACATCACCATGTTTGTTATCTGGGATAACAAACATGTATATTGGTACATCTGAAGAAGTGGAAAGGCGCTAGTTTGACTAATCAGACCTTTTCATGTGACTGGGGCCTATTTATGGATAGAGGGTAAAAAGAGGGTTTGACCAAAGCTCCTCGCCGGCTGCTATCCCTTCCCTGGTGAGACGGCAGTACACCCGCTCCGGAGCCGGGGGATAGTTATCCTGTATTGCTGAAGGCTCAGTCTTCCCAGTTTCCTCAACCCATCCCAAGCGTTTCAAGTGACTAAAATACCGGGTGAAGCTGGAATATCTCATCTTTAGCAGCTCATATGGAATACGGCTGAGGTAGTATTCCAACCATGCACGATATTGCTCCTCGGTATAAGCGGGTTTGTCTTGCCTTACTCGCCTTTCCTCTTCCCGCTCTACTGCATCCCTATTTTCCATCAGTTACTACCCTCCACTCGTTGGTGTAGACATTCATCCTCTTTCCCCTAACAAATCCTATAAGAGTTACTCCCAAATCATTGGCTAGATTCACTCCCAGGTCAGTAGGGGCAGATTTGGAAATAAGTATAGGTATACCTTTTCTAGTCACCTTCAGTAATATCTCCGACGAGATTCTCCCGCTGGTAACTATTATGCAGTCATTTGTAGGTATATCTGTCAGGATACACTCACCAAAGACTTTATCAATGGCGTTATGTCTGCCTATGTCCTCGCAGAAAACCAAGATGTCCTTCGTATCGCATAAGGCGGCGCTGTGAACACCACCGGTTGTCTGATAGTTCAGAGAGGCGTGCTGGAATTCCTTTACTAGGGCAAAGACTTCAAGGGGTGTTACCAAAGTCTGAGATTCTGTTCTTGACTGTCCCTGAACATCAGCCGCACTAATATAGGAAGCCCCTCTTCCGCACCCCGAAGTTATGAGTCGTTTGAATAAGAGTTCGCTAGCGTGCTGATTATCTTTCTCAATTTCCACGCGTACCACGCCTCTCCGGTCATCAACCACTATCTCCCTGATTTCGTCTTTACTTCTAAGTAACCCTTCGGAGGAAAGGAAACCGATAGCCAAGTAGTCCAAATTCTTTGGGGAACAAAGCAGAGTAACTAGTTCTTGGTCATTTAGGATGATGGTAAGGGGGAATTCTCTGGCAACCATATCCTCAATGTTACGTCCGCATCCCTCAGTAAGCCGCAATATAGGAATCTTCTCCACTTCATTCTTCGTCATCTTGCCCTCTCCTCACATAGTGCTTCCTAATTCTTCTATGGCTTGCATTTCTCAAGGGCACCGTAGAAAGCCTTCCAGAAGGGGTCAACGATTGGATGTTCAAGCTTTTCTTCCTCTCTACCTTCTATCAGAATCATCCCCTTGCCTGGCTCAGCCAACTCGTCCCCAATGGAAGGCTTGATTCCCTTTTGAGACAGAGCTTCCACTACTCCTTGGGCTCTATGCTCCCGGCAAGCGATGATTAGTGTCCCTTCGCTAATGGAGGCATAAGGGTCAATGCCAAAATAGCTGTATATCTCTTCCACACAGCCCTCAACTGCAATTTGCTCTTTTTCCACCCTTACTCCCAAGCCAGCGGCCTGACCCTGTTCCTCTTACTCTACAGTAACCACTCCTTTCGGTTCATTGATAGCCTCTCCAATGATAGTTGCATCCTCCACACCCACTTGTCGCAGATTATTGAGTAGCAGTTCAGCTTTCCCAGGACTTAAACAGATTAGCAAACCGCCAGAGGTTTGAGGGTCAAAGAGGATATCTTGCATATAAATAGGCAATTCCTCATCGATTTTCACCGCACCGGAGTAAAATTCCCGGTTCCGGTGTAAACCAGCCGGACATAGTCCCTGCTTAGCGAACTCGATTGCTTCTGGTAAGAACGGGATAGAAGTGAGTTGGATGATAATGCTTACATGACTGTTTTGAGCTAGCTGGACAGTGTGACCAAGGAGTCCGAATCCAGTGATATCAGTACAAGCATGGACGCCTACCTTCTGCATGAGCTCCGACGCTTTGTCGTTTAAAGTTACCATACACTTCGTAAGCTTCGTTATCGTCTCTTCGTCAACCATTCCAGCTTTCAAAGCAGTGCTTATGATTCCAGTTCCCAGTGGTTTAGTAAATATGAGCTTGTCTCCTGCCTTAGCCCCCGCATTGGTCACCAGCCGTTTAGGGGACACAACACCTGTAACAGAAAGACCATACTTTAATTCGGTATCCTCTACACTATGTCCCCCAACCAGAGCCACTCCTGCCTCACCCATCTTATCCACCCCACCCCTGAGGATATCCTTCAATACTGAGATATCCAGGGACTTCGTGGGAAAGCAGACCACATTCATTGCTGTCAGCGGCTTGCCACCCATAGCATAGACATCGCTCAATGCGTTGGCAGCGGCAATCTGACCAAACATGTACGGGTCATCAACTATGGGCGTGATGAAATCGATGGTCTGAATAATAGCCAACTCATCAGTTAGCTTATAGACGCCGGCATTATCTAGGCTCTTCACGCCTCGAATCACCTTTGGGTTAGATATTAGCGGTAAACCGCATAAAGCCTCATTTAGGTCTCCCGGACCTAACTTTGAAGCTCAACCGGACCCACGAACACTTTCGGTTAGGCGAGGGTCTTTCCTCATATCCGTTTAGTTCCTCCGTTACTGAAGTCAGAGATTAGCACCTGCTTCACCTGGCATTGTAGCATTCTCAGCATATGTAGTAAAATGTTTGGGGGTATAATTATGGAAAGGATGTTCCGCCATCTTCCCAGTGTCGACCGGGTACTTTCTGACGAACGGGTCAGGCGACTTGAGCCAACCTATCCCCGCAGCTTGCTTCTAAACTTAATTCGGCAGCACCTGGAACACAACCGCCTATACATTACGGCGAGTAATCCATGCTCCACCTTTGATGAAATAGTGGATGCCGTTTGTGCTCAAGTTCGTGCCTTAGGAAACCCGAGCTTGCGCCCTGTAATAAATGCCACTGGCGTTATCATCCATACTAATCTCGGTCGTGCCCCGCTTAGTAAAGAGGCAATAGCAGCTATAGATGCAACGGCCAACAGTTACTGCAATCTGGAGTTCGACCTTGACAGTGGCACGCGGGGCTCTCGTAGCACTCATATTGAGCCGTTGCTGTGCCAACTAACTGGAGCGGAGGCGGCACTCGTAGTTAACAATAATGCTTCAGCGGTGCTGCTAGCCCTGACTACATTAACTAAGAAGAAGGAGGTAATCATTTCCCGAGGTCAAGCGGTAGAGATTGGCGGTGGCTTCCGAATCCCTGATGTAATGCGCCAGAGCGGGGCGAAGTTAGTTGAAGTGGGAACTACCAACTGTACCTATATTGCTGATTATGAACTGGCGATTAACCCACGGACAGCAGTGTTAATGCGGGTTCATTCCAGCAACTTCAGGCTAATGGGCTTTACTCACTTTGTTACCCTCGATAAGTTGGTAGCGCTAGGTAACCGCTATGACCTCCCAGTATTTGATGACCTGGGTAGTGGCTGTTTCTTGGACACAACCAAGTTCGGACTTGACCCGGAGCCAATGGTGCAACAAAGCGTTGCCATTGGTGCCGGGCTGGTCTTCTTTTCTGGAGATAAGCTTATGGGTGGTCCTCAAGCCGGGATTATCGTCGGTAAGAAGCAGTTTATTGATAAGTTGAAGAAACACCCGCTGACTCGGGCGGTGCGAATTGACAAGATAAGACTAGCTGGTCTGGTAGCTACATTAATTCACTACCTCAAGGGTGAAGCAATAGAGAAGCTACCGGTATGGCGTATGATTTCGGCACCACTGGAGGAGATCCACCAGCGCGCTAGAACTTGGTCTCAAGGCCTTGATGACCTGGCTCAGGTGGTAGATGGGGAGACTATGGTTGGGGGCGGCAGCCTACCTGAGGGCACCCTACCGACGAAACTCGTCGCCATTGGCAGAGAGGGTAACAGAAAAGACAAAAAAACGGCTCAGGCCTTAAGCCAAAGGCTGCAGAATCAGGAAATGCCCATCGTTGGGCGGATTAGTGGCAGTGTACTACTCCTTGACCCGCGCTCTGTCCTTCCTGAAGAGGACCAAATTGTGCTTCAAGCGCTCCGCAAGTTAGCTGTCATCTGCAGGCACACCTGATGGTAGTAAAAGCGGCAAAAGGGTGTATGATGTTTGTACTGGGCACTGCTGGGCATATAGACCATGGCAAATCAGTGTTAGTGTATGCCTTAACTGGGATAGACCCTGACCGGTTGCGTGAAGAAAAGGAGCGGGGCATGACTATAGACCTTGGCTTCGCGTGGCTAAAGCTGCCCAGTGGACGAGACGTAGGAATTGTTGATGTTCCCGGACATGAGCGGTTCGTTAAGAACATGCTGGCGGGAGTAGGTGGCATTGACCTTACCTTACTTGTTGTCGCTGCCAATGAAGGGGTGATGCCCCAAACCAGAGAGCACCTAGCCATTATAGACTTGCTTAGCATAAAAAGAGGAATCGTGGTTATTGCCAAAAAGGATTTAGTGGATGATGAGTGGCTGAGCTTGGTCAAGATGGAGATAGAGGAGCTAATTGCTCCAACTAACTTATCCCAAGCCCCGATTATTGCCGTCTCGGCAGTAACTGGTGAGGGCTTATCCGAGTTGGTTTCGGCTATCGATTCTCTCATAAGCTCTATTGAACCGAGAAAGGATTTGGGGCGACCAAGGCTTATCATAGACCGAGTTTTCACCATCGCCGGTGCTGGCACAATAGTCACTGGAACATTAATTGACGGTTTGCTCACTGTGGGACAGGAAGTAGAGATTGTTCCCGCCGGTTTGAGGTCACGCCTACGAGGATTGCAGACGCACAAAGCCCCTATCGATGTTGCTATTCCCGGGAGTAGGGTTGCCGCCAATTTGGTTGGTGTTGCCACTTCACAACTACAACGTGGCGATGTGCTTACCCAGCCCGGCTGGTTAGTACCTACCACGATGCTCAGTGCCAAGCTCCGTCTACTTCCATATCTTCGTCGTCCCCTACGACATAATGCTACCGTGAGTCTTCACACCGGAGCCACCGAGGCAATGGCTAAAGTCCGTCTGTTAGAGAAGGAGGAGCTTCAACCGGGAGAGGTCACTTGGGCTCAGCTGTCACTGAATAAGCCCATCGCCGTAATCAACGGCGACTGCTTCATCATCCGTTCTCCTATGGAGACTCTCGGTGGTGGTGATATTGTTGATTCTCATGCTAAGCGGCTTCGCCGCTTTCGCCCGGCAATTATCCAAAGCCTGAGAGTGAGAGAGGAGGGCACTACTGAGGAGATTATCACTGCGTTATTAGAGATAAAGCAACCTATGGAGCTACCCAACCTCCTCGCTCAATGCAATTTCCCCACCAGTGATTTTCGCTCAGCCCTACAAACCCTTATCCAGCAAGGGAAAATATTGGGAATAGGTCAGGAAGAACGCAGCCTTCTTTGGACTAGATTGGGATGGAAGCGGCTGACTAAGAACGCTGCCACCATAGTCCAAGACTATCACCGAAGATTCCCGGCTCGCCCCGGCATGCCCAAAGTGGAACTAACTAGCCGTCTAAAGCTGGGAGTATACTCTGCGGTAGCTCTGCAAAGGCTTTCTGGAGAAGGTGCCTTAATTGAAAACAGCACAAGCGTTCGCCTTCCTGCATACCAGATAAAGCTAACTCCGGCTCAACAGGCAAAGATAGATGGCTTCCTGCGCGCCCTGGCTCAAAACCCTTATTCTCCACCTGGGAGCCTTATCCCTGAAACCGATTTGCTAAATCTGCTCGTTGAGCAGCATAAGGTGGTTAAGGTGAGTAGCAGCGTGGTCTTTTCTACCTCAACCTATGATGAGATGGTAGAAAAAGTGATTAATCACATTAAGGAGCGGGGTAAGGTGACCCTTGCTGAAGTCCGGGATTTGTTTGATACCAGCCGAAAGTATGCCCAGGCTTTCTTGGAACATCTTGACGAAAGAAAGATAACCCGCCGTATTGGTGATGAGCGAGTTCTTTGGTAAGAGACTTAATTATCGGCGGGAGCGCATGGGAGTCGAACCCACCGAAGACACTTCTGATGCCCCCCAACGGATTTGAAGTCCGCGAAGCTCACCGGGGCTTACCCGCTCCCTGACCTTGAATATATCAAGTATATATTAACCAACATAAAGAGTACAATAATTGACTATCGTGACTCGGTATTCACCAACCTGAGTGTTCATTATTTCCGAGGTGGGGTGAGCACAAGGCGATACCCGTCTGATGCCACTTCTACCTTAATGTGATACCCCTTGCTCTGAGCCAGCCGGGACACGTTCTCCTTTGAGACCATGCTCTCAACAAGTACAGTGACTGGTTCATTTGGATTTTCCTCAATAGCCTTCTTAGTTCTTACTACCGGTATGGGGCAGGAAAACCCCTGGACATCGACCTCAACCATTGTAGTCCTCTCCTTCTCCATAGCAGACTCCGCTCCATTGACAAAGGTGCTCCTTGAACACAGCCCGAAATTGATTAATGATTTGACTGACTCTAGTAGCCGGGGTAGCTTGGGCAAACTTTCCTGCCGTGCGGTTGGCTCGGGCAGCAATTATTGCCGCTTCGTGCAGTTCAAGACCAGCATAGGCAAAGGCAGAAATCAGGCCGGTAATAGTATCACCTGTCCCGCCGATAGCTTCCAGCTCGGGCACATCAGGTTGTGTGATGGTAGCCAGAATATTCCCGTCGCGTACAACGTAGTCAACTGCACCCTTGACCAGTAACAGCCTGGCTGTGTTTCGCTGCTGGCAAGCAGTTGTTACCAGCCTTGGCGTCTGGGTAATATCGGTATCAAAGAGGTGTTGGTTGATATAAGCAGGGTGGGTGGCATCCGGGTCAGCGAGGAAGGCCATCTCAGTAGCATCCGGCGTGAAGATGTCAAATTGTGCCGCTAATCCGGCTGCCTTGGCGACATACATTGAGGCAGCATCGGCAATCATGATTGGCTTTCTGGGACACCTATTAACGGATTGGCAGACCTTTCTCATTAGAGTTATATCAGGAAGGATATAGTGTAGTGCCAGTACTTCCGGAGAAAGCTCGGGCAAGTGGCGGGCAAGATAATCGTAGATTAATCGGCTCCCCTCACCCCTCCCCAAGTCCCCAGCAACTACTGTCTGGGGTGGTTCAAGGTTCAGATAACTGGTAGTTGCCAGTGCTGCACCAATCATGGCTCCAGTGCCCTGAGCACAGGGCAAATGGTATCCGTCAACGACTAGCAATCCATCCTCGCCTCTAGTCTCCCCTGTGATCAGGGGCAACCCTTTGATCGGAACCGTTCCCGCAATGAGCATCACTATTGATTTCCTCCATTCCAGAGGATAAGACACTCCTCTAGAGCCCGGTCCAGCATCAGAGCGCACAGAGTAAAGCCGATATCCCTTGGTCGCGGCGCTTGGGCGAGCGGTTTACCGATTAGCTCAGCGTGAAGGCGGGGAATATCAGGGCAGCCGCCGCCGGAGGTATTCACAATGATGCCGCTCTCCCTGTCAAACGTGAGTTTCATATTGCCTGCCCTGACCATCATCCAATCACCGAAATCAGTTACCTTGACAATTTGTAGAAGTTCCGAGGTACCTATCTTGAGTGGGGCAATACCGACATAGGTGGCATCCCTCTCGTTAAGTAGCCGCTCGATGCCTAGCTTCTCTACCAGGTTTATCTCCACCGCCAAATCACAGCCCTTTCGTAATTCTGGTGGTGGTGCAACCAGCCTTACAGCATACCCACCACCCTTGAGTACCAACTCCGCCTTCATAGCGTCTGGCACTTCCACAAACAGTATCAGCCCCCCACTGGCAAAGGATTGTTCTTTCTTGAATATTGGCATAAATAACCTCTCACGCTTTTTCTCTACTGAATAGAAATCCAATCGCCAGACAAAAAGCCAGGCCTACGATTACCCCCCAAATGGTATAGTCACCAATGCCCTTCGGGCTTGAGGCAAGCCCGAAGTTGTGCGCAATGGCAGCCCCAACGATAAAGCCAATAACAGTTATCCCGGCATCAGCATTTCCCTCCCCGGAGAGAATTGTCTGGCGCAGGGGACATCCGCCAAGCAAGGTAGCAGTGAGACCAGCCAGGAGCATACCCAGGAAGTTCCACAGAAGGTTGTCATGTGCCACTGGCTGCCCCGCGAAACCCCAATGATAGAAACCAGAGGCAAAGTTGCCCAAGGCATAGTTACTGATTATGGCTCCAATGAAAAAGGCAGCAATGCCACTAAAGAGATAGGTATCCCTGACCAGAATGAGGTCTCGCCACCCACCAACAAAGCACATCCTGGTCCTCTGCGCCAGAAAACCGAAACAGAGACCGATGAGGAGTGAAATCCACAGGGCAGCATGCATTGAGCCTGGTCCCTTGTCGCTGAAAAAGAGAAAGCCTGGTTTGAAGATAGCCAGAAGGAGCAGTCCAAACATAATCAGCGGCACCATCCAGCCGACAGCAGTTGGTATCTTCAGCGAAGGGCCAAGGTTGAAACCCCGTCTGAGAAAGAAGATGCCAATTTCTGCTCCAGCCACCACCCCCGCCAGAGCCGTAATACCATTAAGGTCGCCACCGGCAAGGCGAAGAACTACCCGAATCGGGCAGCCGAGAAAGACCAGCGCCCCAATCATAAAAAAGACGCTTAATATAAAGCGGATTATTGGTGACGAACCACCTCTGGACTTAAATTCACCGAAGGAATAGGCAGAGATAAAGGCACCCAGCAAAAGCCCCATAATTTCAGGGCGCAGGTATTGCACTACCGCAGCCTGGTGCAGTCCCAGACTGCCAGCAATATCACGATAAAAACAGGCAACGCAGATGCCCATATTGGGTGGGTTGCCCCACTTGGTTGCCAGGGTAGCCAGAGCCCCAAAGACTAACCCAGCGACAATAATCCTCACTCGGGGTGCCCAGAACCGCTGCAAGGTTGTCTCCTCCCTTTACTTATTGAGCCTCTTTTTAGCCATAAGTCTGTTTCATAACTTGACGCTCTCTTGATAAACCATGTATTTTAGCCTAGAATAGCTAGAGCGGGATTATACCATAAGTATTTTCTTAACACAAGACAAATTTCACTTATAGTATGGTGAGGATATTATGAACCTGGACAATCTGAGAACCTACCTTGATGTGGTTAAGCTGGGGAGCTTCTCAGAGGTGGCTAAGAAACTGTCCATCAGCCAGCCTGCGGTTTCCTTTCAAATCCAAAAGCTGGAGCGTGACTTGGGTGTTCGCCTGCTTGACCGGAGTCAAAAGGTAATCACCGTGACCGAGGCTGGCAAAAAGCTAGTCCGCTTCGCTGAAGTTGTAGAGAAAGAGCGAGACCGTCTCCAGTACGACCTTGACCAGTTGCGTGAAGAGGTGGCTGGAGACCTGATTGTTGCTGCCAGTACTATCCCGGGTGAGTTCCTGCTGCCAGCGATTTTAGGTGAATTCAAAGCACTACATCCTGTTGTGAGAGTCCAGATGGTGGTCTCTGATTCTCTTACTGTCATCGCAGGAGTGCGAGATGGAACCTACGATATGGGGTTCTGCGGCATCGCCCCAGAAGGTCAAGAGTTGGAGTCATTCAAGATAGCCGAAGATGAGATTGTTCTCATTGTGTTTCCGGAGCATCCCTTTGCTCGACGGGGAGAAATTTCTCTGGCGGAGCTGGACGGAGAGCCACTTCTCTTCCGTGAGGAGACTTCAGGCACACAGCAAAGCCTCCAAGCCCTCTTATCCAAAGCTGGACTTGACCTCAGCATGTGGGCACCGAATCTGGTTCTGGGCACAACCCAGGCTGTGGTCTCGGCGGTAGAGGTAGAGGCAGGGATTGCCTTTGTGTCGAATCTGGCTATTAAAAAGGGGTTAGCCCTTGGTCTGGTCAAACAAGTCACTGTTGATGGTTTAAGGTTGAATCGGGACTTCTACTGCATCTATCGGAAGGAAAGGATAGTTTCCCGACTGCTTGGTGAGTTCATCGCCTTCGTTCAGGCAAGGGCGTAACCAAGTAAGGCACCCCAGAATTTAGCAAAACTTGAAAGACCCTCTTGAGAACATTGTTCTCGCCTAAGAGACCATCCTTTTACACGACCACTAGAGCGTAATCGAGAAAACGTCAGAGTCATGCTGTCTGAGTTTCCATTTCACGCAGGCATATAGATGACTGTTCATTCCAGCCACGCCTCCATATCCAGAATCATTGTCTTCAGCTGCTCCAATTCCTGTGGCGTAGCCTGCCATTATCCCCTGTCATGTGCCTCAAGCATCTTCTCTACCAACTCCAGAATCGCGTACATGTTGTTTTCGGCAAGTCTACGCCACATCTCCTCATCAAACAACAGTGTCTCGGCAGCTTGGTCAAAGAGCCACTCCTTGACTTTTCCTGTCGTCACCTGTAAGCCGAGGAGGTACTCTATCCTCTGGGTGAGCTTTTGTGCCACGTGGAAATCGTGGCTCAGCATCCCGTCTATCCACTTCGGGTTAAGATCCCTGGTCCTTGTCACCCGGTCGATGACCTTTTCCACATCCTCTATCCCCAGGCTTTCTTCAGTGGTGTCAACGACCCATTGGTCAGGATACTCGCCCCGCTTCTCCTTCACACTTCGAGCTAGGCCGCCAAAGAACTCATAATGATGGTCAAGGTTGGTAAACTCGTACTCTGTATTGCCACGCTCCTATGATACTACATCAATTTGGCTAGTCAAGTTCTGGAATAGTTCCGGAACCCTGATGATTTGTCTACCCCAATAAGCGTGACTCATGCTGTCATCCTAGCTCGCTGCTAGTCCTTTCCCTTCTCGCTAATTGCTGCTCTACACTAAGGTCCGCATGGAGGTGGCATATTCGCTCTCCGAGAGGCCAAATATCCCAGCCTCGTCCAGTTCACCAAACTATCCTTCGCTTCCAGGTGGTTTTTACGGACGTAGTTGTGCTCGGGCGGTTCCTCGTCGCCCCAGCAGCCAGTTCGATAGCCTTGCTAAGAAGGTCAATATGAGTTCCGAAGAGGTCACGGAAGATGCCGCAAATGGTGATAACCGCATCAACCCTGGGTTTGCCCAGTTCTTCCGGGGGGATGAGTTCCAAGTCTTTGAACCAGGGGCTGGCTATGCTTACCAGCCTCACTTCCAGATAAGAGAGTATCTAGGCTATGGTATCTCCCCCTGTCTTTACCGTTTCAAAACCCCAGAGCACCAGTCCCAGGCTTTCGGGATATCTTCTGTACTTCTCGTAAAATTTCTTGAACACCTTGGACGCAGTCTCTTCACCCACCCGCAAAGCAGTATGGGTTGGGATAAGCCTGGGGTCAAACTCATACATATTGTGGCCAACTGGGAAAATTCTAGGGGGTACTGATGGGGTCGCCATCCAGCTTCGTCAGCAGGTATTCTCCAGAGAGGTCTTTAAGCAAAGCACCAATCTCATCTGACTGGTCGATGCAGCTCTTAAGTTCGAGGATATAGAGCTTAGTCTCATTCGGGATATCAACCTTGTTGCCCTTGAGCCATTTTGCCACCAAGTGCTGTTCTTCCTCGTCTATCTCTTGGGCAAATTTCGGGTTGTTGACAAACTCTCCTCGACTCTTTCCTCGGCGCTCGGCCAGAATCTCATGGAGGGAGGGAACCTCACGGCCAAGTCTGAGTGCCGAGGTTAGATATGATATCAAGGTCTCGTCCTCTAGTTTGTGGTCTATTACGTGCAGCCCTTTGTGTATGAGGCGCCTCTTCATACTGTAGAACAGCAATTTCAGTGCATCAACATCGCTTGCATCCAGGTTTAATTCACTGGCCTTTTCATCGTGCCACAGGTTAAAGGTATCTGATTCTTCGTGCTCTATAGGCTCTTACCAGCATCTTTTTACCCCCCTTTCTTTGCCTATTTTTGGGCATATTTACCCTCTCAAACTCCGGTAGTTTTACGCTTTATAGCTTCACTTTACCCCTTTTATGTTGACACCGCCCCTTTTGCCTATCGCAAGCTTCCATTGGTAGCTGGGAAGCTCGCAATAGCCCAAAGCAAACGGAGCGTAGTAATCGGTGGCACTATCAGCAGTTATAGCATCTAAAAGCGCCTTTAATAAGTAGTGGGGCTTTTCGCCTAAGGCGGGCTTTACCTTACTTTTTATCCCAGCTACATATTCCCTGACGCAATCACGGATAGTCTGCTTATCCCAGCCGTCACTCCTGACACTAAATTTAAGGTGGTCCTCAATATATTTGGAGACTAATTCAAGGCTTACACATTCTCCCTAATCCGTGGATTTTCCAAGGGAAATTTCACCTGTATTTGCGAGAAGCCGTAGGCGACGTGGCAATCTCTGGAATGGAAGTGAGATTGCTTCGTCCTTCTACCGAAGGACTCGCAATGACACCTACGTGATGGGCTTTTTGAATATGTACTCACGGATTAGGAATTCTTATGTCATGAAAACGCTAACATCTCAGAGCACAATACAGCACAGGAGGTGCAGCGATGCTTTATACGGGTTTTGTCTCTATATATAAGTTTTTCTTACATTACGACTATGAATGAGAGGGGAGATATTATCGGTCAGAAGAAGTTGCCGAGTAACGGTGATATAGCGGAGTTTCTAAAGGAGTTCGGAGAGGGGATGGAAGTGGCGATTGAAGCCACACCCATCTGGTACTTGCTTTGTGACAGACTGGAAGATGAGGATGAAGTCAGCGTTTTAAGTGATGACGATATGTTTAATCATCCCCGTGGCTAATCATACTACCGTCAACGTAAAGCGGTCCCCGCAGAGGAAAGGGAAAGCCCCTTGACATATCACCTTTATGCTAGCTATAATGTACTCAATCTAAAATTTAAGGAGGTTGTTATGGGACTTCTGCAAGTTAGCGGTATCATCGGCGGTGTTCTTGCTATTATAGCAGGAATCATTGTAATAATTTGGCCTCGGATAATAGCTTGGGTACTTGGTATATACTTAATCATAATGGGGATTTTTGCCATTTTAGCAGCTATTGGGCTTACCTAACTTTTACTCAGTCAAGAGCAGGTATGCGTTGGTGCTATATCGACTTTAAATAAGCTAGGTTCTAACTGGAATCTAGTCCAATATTGGCTGCTCTTTACCCAAGTACCACATAAATATGGCAGGGAGTGCCTCTTGTCTGCTATTATCAGGAAATTATGGCAGGAATAATATATCTACGGGAAATGGCAAACATAGGCAATAAAAACAAAGGATTTATTTATATCTGTGCTATTTGTAATATCGGGCGGGGTAGGATGTGCCCAATCGGTATCTGGCAAGGTAATAAAACCTAGAAGCCTTGGGTGACTTCAGCCAATTTCAACGAAGCTTATTTGACAACTCTGCTCACTGGAAACAGCATTTTCGCTTTTGTAGACAACATACAGCGAGGGTATTCATGCCCCCTCGAGATGATTGGATCCGAGGAAATACCTGCCCGGATAAACCAGCAAAGCGTTGGAATATCCCCAGGAGGTTCCAGCCCGTGGATAACCAGTCTTTTCTAACCCGAAAATGAGCCTGAATAGATAATAACGGCTTTCTTTCTATCTCGCTACTTTTTTCACAGCAAATCATTTAACAAACCTCGTGAATTTTGGAAGAGACTGAAGATTGACAGTCGGTTGACAAGATGATACGATTTGGCTCAGGGAGATAAGGACTAATAAGATTGGAGTGGGGATGATGAATGAGGAAGAAAAGGCAAAGCTAAAGAAAGAGCTGGAAAAGACCAAGGTCGAACCCGAAGAACTTCGTAAGCTTTCGTCAATTACAGTTTATAAGCTGGTGAAACGAAAGCAAGAAATCCAAGAAATACTTGCCGAAGTTGAAAAGGATTTAACGTAGGGGTGCACAATGTCATCGCCTCGCTACGATAGAGTTAGGCGAGCGATAGCCCTTTATTCACAAGTTATTAAAGAAACCCTTAAAGAGCTACGCAACGCGTACATCATGGATATTATATTCATAGTCGTTGTTCCCGTTGGCATAAGTATCATAGCCTATTTATTCGCCAGCATTTCAGGTTTATTAGTGGTTCTTGGATTGGGTAGCATCAACGCCGCTGAGAAATTTGGTCGAGGACAGACTATTCTAAAAAGCTATTTGGGCGACCGTTCTAGACTCAAGAAGAGTGCGAGAACATTGGAACTTGAAATTGAATTGTGTGACCCCTCGGATGACGTGTCTTTGCAGAACATTGAAAACAAATTGAAGGAATACCTCTCCTCTCTACCCTAGGTATGCCATATCTGTTTACCGCTTTTATTCTTCGTCTAACCTGAAGATTCAGCAGGCTTTTTGAAGTACTTATTATTTTTACTTTAATGCCTCGGGGTTTTGAATTTTCCTCGCTTTTGTTGGACCGTGGGGTGCCCATCCGCACATCTCTACGCTGACACAGACATTGAAGGCTATCCAGTGTTGCAGCAAGAATAATTCAAGGTTGTAGCCAATCGTGGGACTGGTGCCATGGTCGGCGGACACTTAGTAACCCTGGCTAGCTGGCTCACTCTTATCTTTATGATTGTCAGATCAATGCTGGTGTGGTAGCACAGGTCTGTTTTAACAATAACTCAAAGGGCACAGGCTGCCCACCACCTGCCATTGAGGCTCTATTGCTGACAACCCTAATCTATTAGTTGGTACAATTACCTGTGGCTGTCACCACATGACAACCTCCCTACTCCAAATTCCAAGCCTATAAAGCAATATCTATCGTTTATGGCGCACCCAGGGGGGTAATCCTCTAAGGATATTATATGATAAATAATCTTGAGAATTAGGGCGGTAAATTACCTTGAGAATTTTGCGCTAAAAGTGGTTATTTACCGTGAAAATTGTCACCTAGTAAACCAGGTGAACAGACTAGTTCCCGCGAGTACCACAACGGCTGCGAAATAGAATACCGAGTTAACATTCAACAAATCGGCTATTACCCCACCTAAAAGTGGTCCTACAGCCATACCTATACTCATTGCCAAGGTAAACATGGCAAAAGTCGAGCCCATGCCGAATTTTTTGCCTTCATTTACTATCAGGGCTGAGGCGGCTGGTATGGAAATGGCACCACTAAGACCACCGACGGCACACAGCCCTAATAGCTGCCAGAAGTTATGCGCTAGAGGAATCAAAGCCAAGAAGGTGAAGTTGATAAGGTTGCCCGTAATAACCAGCACCCTCCTGTTGAATCTATCAGCGATCTTGCCTGAGAGAGGCTGAAATAGTGCCATCAGCAGGATATTAACTGCCAGCAGGACTCCTATAAGAGCCGGGCTCAAGCCAATACATATAGCTGCCAAAATAGGTAGGAAGGTAGCAAAGGCTCCCCTTCCCAGGGAAAAGGATAATCGGTAGCTAAGAATACCCTTGATTATGCCGCTGGTACTCATCTTCTTAAAGGACAGACGATGGCTTATTGCTGTTTTCCTCTGTTTAACTTCAGGGAGAGAAAAAGCAACTATCAGAAAAGCCAGTAAATTAAGAGCGCCCATGGTGGAGAAGGCAACAGTCATCCCAAATTGCTTAGTTAGTGCCCCACCCATTAAAGGACCAAAGCCAAAACCAGCGAAAAAGGCAGCATGGAAGTAGCCCATCCAGGTTCCCTCTTCACCCTCTGGGGAGATATCGCCTACGTAAGCCTGAGCAATAGGTATAATCATACCGGCAGCAGCACCATGCAGTAGACGGACTAGTGTTAGCTGAGATACACTACCTGCCCATATATAGCCAAGCGAAAGGATAGAATAGAAAAGAAGCCCAATGCATATGAACAGCTTCCGACCACTGCGATCGGAGAGCCTGCCGACAATAGGTAAAAATATAGCTCGGGAGATAGAGAAGCTAGCAAAGATTACACCTAGCCAAATTCCATTAGCTCCCAGGCTATCGGCATAAAGTGGTAAAAGTGGAGATATTATTCCAACCCCTAGCATAGAGGAAAAAATGGAAAGAGCCAGAATGGGGAAAACCCTTTTTATCATGTGGACATCTAAAGCATTATAGCGCCTTACCAATGAACCTAGCAACTTAAAGTAATTGCACTTATAGCTTGTGGCTGGTATAATCAAGAGGTTTCTATTTAGTAAGCCGGAAGGGATTCCAATAGTGGTTTCTAGCAAAGGACAAGTCGAACCTAACGGTAAAAAGTTAGAGATAATGCGGCACTCAACAGCTCATGTCATGGCAGAGGCAGTTCAGTCCATCTTTCCTCAGGCTAAGTTTGGCATTGGTCCGACTATCGAAAATGGCTTTTATTATGATTTTGATTTGCCTCGCTCATTGACTCCCGATGATTTACCACTTATTGAGACGAAAATGAAGGAGATAATCGCCTCGGATGTGCCTTTTATTAGACAGGAAGTAACGAAGGAAGAGGCTCGCCGACTGTTTGCCGCTCAGCCCTACAAACTGGAATTGATTGATGATATTGCGGATGAGAAGGTAAGCTTGTATCAACAAGGCTCTTTTATTGATTTATGCCGAGGTCCTCATGTAAATTCTACCGGTGAAATCAAGACTTTTAAACTGGTTAGCATTGCTGGAGCCTACTGGCGGGGTGATGAGCACCGCCCTATGTTACAGCGGATATATGGTGTTGCTTTTGACAACAAAGAGACTTTAGACGAACACCTAAAAAGACTGGATGAGGCGTCAAAGCGTGACCACAGGAAATTAGGTAGGGAACTAGACCTATTTAGTATCCGTGATGAAGCTGGACCAGGGCTGGTTCATTGGCACCCTAAGGGAGCAATAATACGCCATGTTATTGAGAACTTCTTAACAGATGAACTTTTTAAGCGGGGCTATGATATTGTATATACCCCTCATATTGCCAAATTGGATTTATGGAAAACCAGCGGTCATTGGGAATTTTATCATGATTATTTATATAGCCCTATGGAGGTTGAGGGGCAGGAGTACATTATTAAACCAATGAATTGCTTGGGTCACATCCTAATTTATAAAACAAGGCTGCATAGCTACCGGGAGCTGCCACTGCGTTACGCTGAATTTGGCACTGTTTATCGCTATGAGCGCTCTGGAGTATTGCATGGTCTATCAAGAGTCAGAGGCTTCACCCAGGATGATGCCCATATTTTTTGCCGCTTTGCCCAGTTAGAAGATGAAGTAGTAGGGGTATTAGATTTGGCTCGCTTTATGATAGACACCTTTGGTTTTAATAATTACCAAGTATTTCTTTCTACCCGACCCGATAAATATGCCGGCACCATCCAGGTCTGGGAAGAGGCGACACAGACTTTAAGCCAGGCTCTGGCTAGGATAGGGCTTGACTATCAAATAGATCCGGGAGAGGGTGTATTTTACGGACCTAAAATAGATATTAAGTTCGAGGACGCTCAGGGAAGAGCATGGCAGGGTCCAACGATTCAGGTTGATTTTAATCTTCCCCAACGCTTCAATGTTACCTATATTGGTGAAGATAACCAAGAACACTTGGTGGCGATGATACATCGTACCCTTCTCGGTAGTATGGAACGGTTTGTGGCTTCGCTTACTGAACACTATGGAGGCGCCTTCCCAGTATGGCTAGCGCCTATTCAGGTTAAGGTGATTCCAGTGGCTGACCGTCACCTAGACTATGCTCGTAAGCTAGAGGCTGAACTTAAGAGTGAGTGGGTACGCGCCGAGGTTGATACTCGGTCAGAGAGAGTGAACCTTAAAATTCGGCAGGCGCAACTTGATAAAATACCGTATATGCTTATAGTGGGTAATAAAGAGGTAGCTACTTCCACCGTTTCCGTCCGTTTGCGTAGCGGGGAGCAACTGGCTTCTCAAGCACTTGATAGCTTTAAAGAAATTGTCAAACAAGCCATAGCAAATAAGGCAAGAGACTAAAGGTTATAGCCTCTATAGGTTGATTAGCCTAAGAAAATATGCTATAGTCAATTTTCGTAAGGTAATCGTGTTTGGAGGAGGTAAATAGGGACATAATTAAGAAGCTGCGTGTCAACGAAAGGATTAAAGCCAGAGAGGTTCGCCTCGTAGGGGAGAAGGGGGAGCAGTTAGGGGTTATGCCCTTATACCAAGCACTGGAGATAGCCAGAAAGCAAAACTTCGACCTGGTTGAGGTTGCCCCTAATGCAGTGCCTTCGGTGTGCCGTCTCCTTGACTATGGGAAATATAAATATGAGCAAGCGAAGAAGGAGCGTGAAGCGAGAAAAGGCCAAAAGATTGCTCTGCTGCGGGAGGTTAGGTTGCGACCTAAAATTGGTGACCATGATTTTGAGGCTAAGGCTAGGTTAGTCAGTAAACTGCTGACCGGTGGGGACAAGGTTAAAGTATCAATATTATTTAGAGGGCGTGAAGTCACCCACCCCGAGATCGGCTGGAAGTTGCTACAAAGGATGGCAGAGTCAGTAAAAGAATCAGCTTCTGCTGATGGGCAACCATTGATGGAGAGAAATAGGATGTTTATAATCCTGTCTACAGTAGCTCAAAAAAATAAAGTAAAGGAAGAAGTAAGGGAATCTTAGATGCCAAAAATTAAAACTCATAAAGGGGCACAGAGACGCTTCCATATTACAGGCAGCGGTAAAATTATGCGAACAAAGGGTGGGAAAAGCCATTTGCGCCGCCGAAAAGCAAAGCGAGCTAAACGCCTTTATGATGAGACAATACCGGTAAGTTCCAGTGACAAGGCTCGGATAAAAAGACTCTTACCCTACGGGGTGTAGTAGGAGGGATATTTTGCCACGAGTAAAGAGGGGTGTAACCGCACACAAGCGACATAAGAAAGTGCTAGCCCTGACCAAGGGGCATAGGGCGACCAGACACTCGCTTTATCGCCGGGCCCATGAATCTATGCTTAAGTCGCTAAGCTATGCTTATGCACACCGCCGAGAGCGAAAGGGTGATATGAGGCGACTGTGGATTTTACGGGTTAATGCGGCTAGTAGAGCTCTGGGTCTAACCTATAGTCAGTTCATAGATGGCTTAAAAAAGTCAGGGGTTGAAATCAACCGCAAGATGCTGGCTGATATGGCAGTCAGGGAGCCCGAATCTTTTGCCAATCTGGTAACCATAGCTAAAGGCAAGCTCCAAGACTAGAAGATTACATTAAGGGTGGAAATCCAATGAAAAAATACCCTATTCTTATTATTGCTATTATCATAACATCACTTTTACTGGCTATGCCGCTCGCTGGCTGTGAGGGAGAGGTGAGCTTCACTACAGCCTCTCTAAGTGAGGCGACTATGTGCCAAAGTGTGGACAAGGACATGCGACCAGTTAATGCTATCAGTGTTTTTAACGCTGATACTCCTAAAATCTTCTGCTCGGTTAAACTATCCAACGCTCCTCCTGATACTGAAATAAAGGCAGAGTGGATATATATAGAGGGGGAAGTGGAAGACTTGAATAATTTTATGATTGATGATTGGAGTGCGACCACTGAAGGAACTCATTATATTTCTACATCAATGACCCGTCCTTATGATGGATGGCCGAGGGGAGAATATAACATAGTCCTATATGTAGATGGCGAAGAAAAGTTGAGTGTGCCCTTTACAGTAAAATAGTCAAGTTATATATGCAGGTTAATTTTATAAGCTATAGTTATTTATTTTGGTGATCTTTTGTTGTTTGTAACCTACAATAAGAACAGCTATGAAGTGAGTGCGGCGTTACAGTTACCAGTAGCCGCACTTTATTTTAGCAGTAAGAGCGTGAATCTGCCTTTAAACTAGAGTTCAAGGTTAGAAATGTTAAAACAGCTAGAAGAAATGGAATCAAGTGCGCTACGAGAGTTAGAAGACATCAACCGTATTAAGGGGTTGGAATCATGGCAGGTTCGTTATTTAGGTAAGAAGAGCGAGCTAACAAATATTCTGCGTAGCTTAACCACAATACCACTTGACGAGAGGAAGACCGTTGGCGCTTATGCCAATAAGGTTAAGGTCAATCTAGAGAATAGCTTAGGGGAAAAAAGGCAAACTCTTCGTGAGGCAGAACTAGCAGTATCGGCCAAAGGTGAGGTTATTGATATCACCCTACCTAGTCGTCCCTTTCCAGTAGGTCATTTACATCCTATCACTCAAACGCTATATGAAATATGCGATATATTTGTCTCTATGGGCTTTCAAGTAGTTGAAGGACCGGAGGCAGAGTGGGACTATTATAATTTTGAGGCACTCAATATTCCCGAGGAACACCCGGCTCGTGATACAATGTCAACATCCTGGATTGATTTTGAGACCGAGAGCGGTGAAAGACCTATGCTTCTGCGTACCCACACTACTTCAGTAACGGCTAGGATTATCGAGACTATGCAGCCCCCAATAAGAGTAGTTGAGCCAGGCAAGGTTTATCGCTATGAGGCTAGTGATGCTACCCACACCCCTATGTTCTATCAAATTGATGGTTTTGCTGTAGATAGGGGCATTACTATGGCTGATCTGAAGGGGACGCTTTATGAATTTGCTCGTCGTTTCTTTGGCGAGGACAGGAAGGTGCGCTTCCGCTGCGACTACTTCCCATTTGTTGAGCCTGGCGTTGAGATGGCTATAGAGTGTTCAGTCTGTAGAGGTGCCGGCTGCCGTTTATGTGGGAATTCAGGCTGGATTGAAATATTAGGTGCGGGGATGACACATCCGCAGGTGCTGGAGCGCGGCGGTCTTGACCCTGAGATTTATACCAGCTTTGCCTTCGGTATGGGTATTGACCGTCTGCCTATGCTTCGCTATGGGATTGATGATATCAGACTACTCTACAACAGTGACCTCAGGTTTTTAAGGCAGTTCTGATAAGATGAAGGTTCCACTTAAATGGCTTCAGGAACATATAGATATTACTATTCCTGTGCCTGATTTAGCTAATAGACTGACCATGGCTGGCATTGAGGTCGGGGGAAGGCAGGTTGTTGGTGGGAATTGGCAGAATATCGTTGTCGGTCAAATAATAGCTATCAGTCCTCATCCTAATGCCGACCGCCTTACTTTACCTACTATAGATTTAGGCACAGAACGGCACACAGTTGTTACTGGAGCACCCAATATCAAAGTTGGTGATAAGGTAGCCTTTGCCTATGTTGGGGCTGAGCTCGTAGACGGGCATAGTGGGCAAGTATTCCGCTTGAAGTCAGCTAAGATTCGTGGTGTTGTATCTAATGGTATGGTTTGCTCGGAGAAGGAGTTGGGCATCTCTGATAGCCATGAAGGAATTATGGTTTTGCCAACGGAGGCACCAGTAAGTGCCCTGCTGGCTGATTACTTAGGTGATGTTATTTTTGACTTAGAAATAACCCCTAACCGCCCCGATTGCCTGTCCATCATTGGAATAACTAGAGAGATTAGCGCTCTGACCGGGCAAGATTTACATCTGCCTCAGGTCAGCTATGAGGAATCGACATCCCCTATATACCAGCAAATATCAATAGAAATTGTGGCTCCTGACCTGTGTCCCAGGTATTGCGCCAGTTTAATTACCGGGGTAAAGATAGCTGAATCTCCAAAGTGGATACAGCAACGGCTTTTAGCTTGTGGCATGCGCCCCATAAATAATATTGTCGATGTCACCAACTATGTCATGCTGGAATATGGACAGCCCCTCCACGCTTTTGACTATCACCTAATTAGAGATAAGAAAATAATTGTTCGCCGGGCTACTGATAGCGAAGCTATCGTTACTCTGGATGGAGTAGAGCGGGTTCTTTCTAAGAATATGCTGGTTATTGCTGATAAAGAAAGAGCGGTGGCTATCGCTGGCGTCATGGGTGGTGCTAATAGCGAGGTGAGTGAGCAGACTACCTCAATACTGCTAGAATCAGCTAATTTCAATCCAGCCAGTATTCATTATACCGGTAGAACCCTACGCTTACCCAGTGAAGCCTGTATGCGATTTGAGAGAGGAATTCGCCCTGAGCTTACTTTGCCAGCCATTAAACGGGCTACTCAGTTGATAATCCAGCTAGCCGGCGGTGAAGCAGCTAAGGGCTTGGCTGACATTTATCCCGGCAAGTTAGAGCAGAAGCCCATCTTGCTGTCAACCAGCCATGTAAGCAGGGTATTAGGTGTTAAGTTTAGTCTTGACCAGATAGTGAGCGCGCTGACTTCCCTGGGCTTTGACTGCAAGACAAAAGAATCAGAAGTTTGGGTTACCGCTCCTTATTGGCGAAGCGATATACATCAGGCGGTTGACCTTATTGAAGAGGTAGCTCGTATTACTGGCTATGATAAGATCCCAGCTACTATGCTCAGTCAACCACTGCCCAGACAAAATCCAAAGCCTATTCTTAGCCTTAAGCAGAAGGTGAGGCGTAGCCTCATCGGTTATGGTTTCCAGGAGATTATTACCTATTCATTAACCAGCCTTGAAATACTAAATAAGCTATTACCTGAATCTCATACCCTTGAACCTATGCCCCTTCGTGTGGCTAATCCGATGACTGCTGACCAAGAGTATCTTCGCCCCAACCTACGAGCTAACCTTCTAGCTGTCCTCTGTGCCAATCGGAGACATGAGGACGGTGGTATTAGGCTTTTTGAGCTGGGCAGAGTATATCTACCTGGACAGAATAACTTGCCTGAGGAACCTGAGGTGCTGTGCGGCATATTAAGCGGACCCAGACTTGAAAAATCGTGGCACAGTGGGAGCGAATTACTTGATTTCTTTGATGCTAAGGGGGTGATGGAAGGCTTACTTAACCAGTTAGGCGTGGAGTCTAGCTTTGAAGAAAGCTCGGATGAAAGTCTGCACCAAAGCAAACAGGCAGCTATAGTTATAAACGGTAACAAAATGGGCGTTGTCGGTGAGCTAAACCCTAAAGTTACACAGGCTTTTGAGATTGGTGATACTGTCTGTCTATTTGAAATTAACCTGACAGCCCTTTTACCTTTTACAACTAGTTATAAGATATTCCAGCCGATACCCCGCTTTCCTGCTATACTTAGGGATTTGGCTCTGGTGGTTGATACCAGAATAACCCATCAGAAAGTGCAAAATATTGTTAAAAGCTTCCCATTAGTGAGCGAGGTTAGTATATTTGATGTCTATTCTGGCGAACAGGTGCCACCGGGTAAAAAATCGCTCGCCTATAGAATTACCTTTCAATTACCATCTCATACCCTGACCGATGAAGAGGTCAATAGGGTTCAAGAACAAATCCTGGATAAGCTATCCAGCGAGCTTGGGGCTACTCTACGTAGCTAATGTTAGCCTGCTGCTACATGCTAAAGAGGAAGTGAAGGAAAAATAGGATTTATGATTGAGGTAAAGAAAAAAGGGAAAGATGAAGAATTCAGTTTTGATGATTTAGAGCTATATCATCAGGAATGTTCTGGTGGAAAGGTTAAAGATAACACTGAGTCAACTTTATCATTTCTACGTGGCTATAATTTGACTTGCCAAAGATGTAAATGCGAGAGAGAAATAGACATTGGAATTGAGTCAATTGTGATTATTAAAACAGCAATTGATGCAGAGGAAAGGGAAATCGAGCTAAATAAAGCTCCCTATGTCAATCAACCAAATAATGTTATTAGAATAGTTCAGAAGAGCTGAATCTGAGATGGGAGGTAAAATGGTGCTAGGTCTGTTTTTCTAGCAACGATAAAAATACTGAAAGAGAGCTAAAATGGGGGCAAAGCCTCTCATACATAACCAATTTTCTCTGGTCTGTATAGGGAAGATTGAAGGGGCTTCGCCACTTCAAAAACTATCCTTCCCCCTCCCTTGCAAGGGAGGGCGCAGACTCGACTCTTAGAGAGGATAAAGGGAGTAGGTTGCTAACAAATATCTAAGGGGGTGAGGTAGGTAGCTAATCCCTAATAAGCTCCTTGAGCCTTTCGGCTATCCCCTCTAAAGGCAGAAGCTGAGATTCTTTTTCGGAGCGTCTTTTTATCTCTACGCTATTAGTCTTCAGGGTTCGTGGGCTGATGGTAACCCGGATAGGTATCCCCAACAAGTCGGCATCATTGAATTTTACCCCCGGTGATTCCTTACGGTCGTCAAGAAGCACCTCTAAACCCTGTGCCTCAAGGTCAGCATACAGGTTTTCAGCCGTAGCCGCCACCTGAGGATTTTCCAGATATAAGGGGCAAAGATAGATATGATACGGGGCAATAGCTAATGTCCAGATAATGCCTTTATCATCATGGTTCTGTTCTATAGCTGATGCCAGCAACCTACCTAGACCAATACCATAACACCCCATAACGATGGGGTGAGATACGCCATTTGGGTCAACAAAAAATGCCCCCAGTCTCTCACTAAGGAAGGTGCCAAGCTTGAAGATATGCCCCACCTCAATGCCGTGGGTAGATGATAATTTGCCACCACACTTAGGGCATCCTTCCCCAGCCTGAGCCCGGGCTATGTCAGCCACAATATCAGACTTAAAATCCCGAGGGTAGTTAACATTCCTAAGATGAGTATCCGGTTTGTTGCCGCCAGCAACAAGGTTTGTTCCTGAGGTTATTGAATTATCGCCAGCAACCTTTATGCCACTTATACCTATCGGAGACGCTGAGCCAGCTACTATACCTGCTTCTATAACCTCTGCTTCGCTAGCCAGGCGAAGTTCAATACAGTGCAGAACATTTTTTAACTTCACCTCATTTACCTCAATGTCACCTCTAATGACCACAAAGACTAGCTTGCCATCAGCAACATAGAATACAGCTTTAAGGGTATGGCTTTGGGGCACCTTCAGGAAATTTGATACCTCCTCAATAGTATAAAACCCTGGTGTGGCCACCTCTTCCAGAGGTAGTGGCTCCTTATCTTCTATTTTGCTTTTAATACTTTGAGCCTTCTCCTCATTAGCCGCATATTTACAGTTGTTACAATAGATAATTTCATCCTCACCAGTCTCGGTAATAACCATAAACTCGTGGGAATCCTTACCACCGATAGCGCCACTATCAGCTTCAACTAGGATGGCAGATAGCCCACAGCGTCTATATATATTTTGGTACGCTTGGAGCATCTTTTCGTAGCTTTGGCTCAGTCCATCTTCATCAGTATCAAAGCTATAGAGGTCCTTCATAGTAAACTCACGAACCCTTATCAGCCCAGCTCTGGGGCGAGGCTCATCACGGAACTTAGTCTGGATTTGATACAGAAGTAGAGGCAGGTCACGATAGCTTTTGACATTGTGACTTACCAGTTGAGTGATGACTTCTTCATGGGTTGGTCCCAGGACTAACTTACGGTCTCTGCGGTCGGAGAGGATAAACAGCCCTTTGCCAAAAGCCAGGTCCCGCCCTGTTTCCTGCCATATCTCCAGAGGCTGAAGAACAGGCATCATTAGCTCTTGTCCACCGGCTTTGTCCATCTCCTCCCGGATTATATTCTCTATTTTTTTAAGCACCCTCCAGGCTAAAGGCAGATAGGAATAGACACCTGCGGCTACCTGGTGTATCATCCCTGCTTTTATTAGTAGCTGGTGGCTAACCGTTTCTGCCTCAGCCGGCACCTCTCTTTGTGTCTTACCAAATAACTCTGATATACGCATTTGCCTGTTTTTAAAAAGAGTCGCTGAGCCTTTTAAGTCTAGTTAGCTTATGTTTTTAGCTTTACCAATTCTTAATAAGTTTACCTTCCTTGTCTTTCATATTTCCGGAAACGGCATATATGAAGTCGATGAGAGCCCAAATTCCTACTGCTAGAAGAAATAGAAAGCCCAGTCCCCACAGCCAGAAAGTCGCAAGGTACAATATGCCTAAGACAAGCATCCCGACTGCGGTTCCAGTCTTCTCCAGGTAGAATCGATGAGCACCAAAAATTCCAAGGAACCAAGCCAGTAAAGTAGTAGCAAGTCTGGATTTTGGCGAAAATTCCTCTGTTTTTGCCAGTCCTGCTCCGCACTTTATACATATTTCAGCCAGGGCATCTGTGGGAGTACCACATGCCTGACAGAAGCTGTGCCCGGCTAAAGGCTTGGCTCCACAGCCCATGCAAATTTCTGGCGTTCCTAACAGTTCTTTACCACAGTTTCTACAAAACATGAATGCCTCCATTCCATCAGAAAGTGTTGCAAGGTATCTCTTGAGTCTAATTAAATTATGTTCATAGCTTTACCAATTCTTAATAGGTTTGCCTTCCTTATCCTTCATGTTTCCTGAAACAGCAATTATAAAGTCGATGAGTGCCCAGATTCCCAATCCACCTAAGGTAAAAAGCATAGCAATTGCTGTACCAATCTTGCCTAGATAAAATCTATGTGCACCGAACTCTCCGAGAAACCAAGCCAACAAGGTGGTAGCAAGTCTTGATTTTGGCGAAAATTCCTCTGTTTTTGCCAGTCCTGCTCCGCACTTTATACATATTTCAGCCAGGGCATCTGTGGGAGTACCACATGCCTGACAGAAGCTGTGCCCGGTTAAAGGCTTGGCGCCACAGCCAACACAAATTTCTGGCGTTCCTAACAGTTCTTTACCACAGTTTCTACAAAACATTTTAACCTCCTTTTTATAAAGTGCTTGCAGTATGCCGCTTAAACCTATTCAGCTTCCTGACTCGCCCAAAACAGAGTATAGTTTAAGCCTGGCTATTTAAATTCCCGCTTTGACATTGCTATGAAAATAATAGCAGGAATTGCTAAAATCCATATAGAGGGGAATGAGCAAATAGCCCCAGCAAGCGCCATCCCCCATACTCTTCTTCTAAGGGCAAAGATACCACCTATTATCGCTACTATCCCGA
>CAZMJZ010000001.1:30378-31863 GCA_964566845.1 uncultured Dehalococcoidales bacterium
ATATTATTAACCCACATTGACTTTATTGGGAAGCTCAAGAAACTCCACATATTAAATCATATTTAACAGGTTTATTCCAGTAGCTCAAATTTGAGGTTATTTAGCTACCTCACCTTCGCCTATGACATCCTCTGTCGACACTTTAATCCCCTTCTCATTCAGCAGTGGCGTGTGAAAAGTCAAACTCCTACAGTTACTTCCGAGACGCGACATGTGGGCATAGGAACAGTATAATACATCTTAAGTTAGGAATCACCCACTTTAATCATATCTATAAAAGACTTGAAGAAACTCCTGTGCTCACCTACGTAAGATTTCGCCCGTAAATTTTTAAGGTCACTGGCATAGTCCTGAACTATTTTCTTATGCTTAGCAGTGAGAGTGGTTAAAGTTTTACTTGAAGAACGTTATGACAGCGTCTCTGAACTTTTAGCACTCTATAAAAAGAACCTTCTGGTGATGGGATGAGCCGGCGAGCTAGATGCCGTTGATTTTGTATATTCACACAATTGACTCAAGTGTATTAGGTCCTTGATTCAATCACTGTGTAAACAATCGTCGGTTTTTTTATACTAATAAAGAAATACTACTGCTAGGTACTGATGATGCTAAAAAATGACTATAAAACAATATAAAAGCCCCAGGTGGCATGGCTGCAAACTATACCTCACTCAACTTGTCCCGTAGCTATATCGGAAAAGAACGCTACTTCAATATGCATATTTCTTACCTTCGTTTCGCTGTGCTCTGCTTTCTCAATAATCTTAACCCTCCTTACTCAAGGTAATAGGCACTTTATATATACAAACTGTATGCACAATCGCCACTCTTTAAAACAGCTAGGCATAACTACTATTCCCTATGTAGCGGCACTAGTCATCCTCCGATTTCGGTATTCGAGTACTCTCTGAAGGATGGGAATCAACAAATATACAAAGGAACTTATCCGCGGGTCAACAAAAGATAATCCTATAGCCAGAACAGCGACCGACGCGGTAACCACTCCCCTCTTTTTCCCCAAAGCTATACGTCGCGGGTCCAGGCTACTATCAACCAAGCGGTGATGATTCGTGGCATAAACCCAATTCCAGACAAGGAGAATTCCTAACATTAATATATTCGAAGCAAAGAATACTTCCGCCAGCGGCTCCTCGGAATAATCGCCAACAAGAGAAGTGGAAAAAGGCATTAGGGCTACAAACATGAGGAAAAAGATATTTATCCACAGATGCTTCCCATCCGTTCGTTTGATAAAATGAAATTGTTGATGATGGCTGACCCAGAAGATAGCAAGAAGGACAAAACTCAGTGCGTAGTTGAAGAACTTGTCTATTTGTCCAAACAGCAGACCGTATACCTCTGTTGGTTCCTTTCCCGCTGCTGGAAGAGTAAGGGTTAAAACCAGCAAGGTCATAGCAATAGCGAAAATGCCATCAACTAACGCCTCAATACGATGTGTAGTCATTTCAATTTAGATTTCTCATT
>CAZMJZ010000001.1:31963-37412 GCA_964566845.1 uncultured Dehalococcoidales bacterium
TTGTAGTAGATAAATCAAGGACGGAAATCCAGTCATTCCACCACCTATCTGAAAACTGGTACGAGGGAAATATTTCCTTTACTTGCTCATTTTCTAATATTTTACTAATCTTTACTTGTCTTTATCGGATTTAAAACAATCGGTTACGCTTTTACCAAACTCTTGTGCAGCCTTTCCAATATCCCTAAATTTGGCTCTAACTTCTTCGTCCTTGAATCTACTTCCGAAAATCTTGGCTGACTCAACTGCGCCTTCTGCGAATTCTTTAGCTTTTTCTTTTAATTGAGGGTCTTCAAATATTTCACTCATAGCATCTCCAAATGCTCTAAACATTTCACCAAAGTTTTCAGTTGCTGTTTTTTGTGTTTCTTCTTCTAGCATCATGCTCCTCCCATTCTATTAATTGGTAATATTGGTCATTTGGATTGTTTACAAATACTAGATGGCTGAACTATCTTTGTCAATGCCCAATATAAGCAAGAAATTTCTCAGCGTGCAGAATATGGTTGTTGCTTAGTAGAGGGAGGTAATATTAATAATTACCTAGCGCTTCATATGATTGCCTGTTAAGTTGTTAAAATAGGAATAACCTGCCGAGCCTCTGTTACATAAAAGCGTTAGCACTACTACCACCGAATACTGGTAGCTCGGCATAAGTTAAAACTCTATGATTGCTGACTTAATATACGATTTATGGACTCCTTCAACTGTTCCATATCAAACGGCTTGGTAATGTAGGAGGCTTCAGTCTCAGAGAGAAACTTATGGGTGTCTATTCCCATAACATCACCAGTGATGAAGATTATCCTGTTAACTAAAGTCTGGGGCATCTTTTCCATAAGCCTGTATAACCCAATCCCACTCATACCACACATCTTGATATCGAGTAGGATAACGTCATACTTATCACGCTGAAGTCTATACAAGGCCTCACCACTACTCTCTGCGATTGCCACCTCGTGCCCTTCCTGAGTTAGCTCCTCGTTCAATAACTGACGGACTATTAACTCATCATCTACCACCAGTATCTTTCCCCTGGCCGTCTTCTTGGTCTCGCCAGCAGATGGCTCAGGCAGTTTTAGCAATTCAGTCTCAGAAATTACGGGTAGCTCCACAACGAAAGTAGCCCCCTTATTAGGCTGGCTCCTGGCATATATCTGACCAATATGCTCGGTAATGATACCGTAGCACAGGCTCAACCCCAGCCCTGTCCCCTCCCCTACTTCTCTGGTAGTAAAGAACGGGTTAAATATCTTATCCAGGTTCTCCCTGACTATACCCGGTCCATCATCCTTAAAAGATATGCGGATGGTATTATCTTTTATCTCCGTCTTAATCAACAGGTTACCCCTACCGTGGGCTAATTTCATCTCTGTCTCAGCATTTAGGATGATATTAAGGAACACTTGCTGGAGTTGACCGTCATCACCCATAGTTCCGGGCAGGTCAGAAGCAAGCTGGGTAGTAACCTTTATGTTACCAATCTCCATTTCATAGCCTCGTAACTCAAGTGTGGTTTTTATAATCTCGTTAATATCAACATACTCCCGCTGTGGCTTGTGATAGCGGGCAAAGGTAAGTAGTCTGCTTACGATATTGGCTACTCTTTGACCTCCCTCATTGATAGCCTTCACAGCTTGCTTGATGTCATCAGGAACGTCCTTTTTCATTAGTATCTTGGGAAAAGCCAATGATGCCGGTAAGGGGATTGTTTATCTCGTGGGCAATGCCTGATGCCATCTCACCAACAGTATCCAGTCGGCTGGCGACATAAGCCTTCTGTTCCAGCTTCCTCCTCTCTTCCTCCACCCGCTTGCGCTCGGTAATGTCCCGGATAATAGCAACATTGGCACGTTTGCCTCTGTAGGTCGTATAGGCACCGGTAAACTCAATGGGAACCTCAATGCCATCTTTTCTTATAATAGACATCTCAAAAAGCTCCGGTATAGCCTCTCCACTCATCTTCCTTCGATGCCTTCTTAGATAAGCCTTGCGGTATCTGGGATGGAGAAGTTCGAAAAAGGACATATCAAGTAGTTCTTTCTTTGAGTATCCTGTTAGACGAGTCCATTCATTACTAACAAAAACATGGATGGCATTCCCCTGTCTCGTATCTTGCAGCATAACAATGGCTTCCCCTATTATGCTACCCAGGCTAACGATAGCTCTATACCTCTCTTCTGACTCACGCACCTTCTCTTCTGCCTGCTCGCGCTCAGTTTCTGATGCTTTCCATTCAGTAACTAGCTGGCGCATTTCTAATAGTTCATTTATTAGTTGCTCTTCTGTCTTATCTTGGTCCCTTTTCATCTCTCGCCTCTATATATCTGAGGGTATCTTCCTAGTTAAATTAAAAATGGCACCAGCCACCGCTGTAGACTAATAATTTCAGTACCGTTGTTGCATCTCCATACTATCCATGTTGACATTTGTCAATACAACACCGCATTTATTTCGTGTTGATATATTATGTTTAAAGTCTATTCCAAATATATATAATTGTCAATAGTCAATAATAGACCATATATACGGACTGTTGTCTCTCTGCATTTAGAGAATTAAAGTTATCGGAGGTAATACAACTATTGATAAATATCAGGAAAACTAGAACGTGCAATTCTGAGGGAGCTTGACAAGGCCAGTGTAGCTACTTAGGGTATGCGGTGCTGATTGTGCCAATATTGCTAACGATAGGCAGATTTTAGTATTTCAACAAATTCATACTTAGATATCGTTCTCCTCTATCTGGTAAGACCGTAGTAACTTTATCGTATTTCTTAGCTACTTTTAGTGCCACAAGAACGTTTGCACCAGAACTTATTCCAACTAATAATCCATATTTTCTAGAAAGTTTTCTTGCCATATCAACAGCTTCTTCACTCCCAACTGTAATAACCTCATCAACCTTATTCATATCTATCAATTGAGGTATGAAGCCATCACCAATTCCCTGAATCTGATGTTCTTTAACTCTGACATCACTACCACCAAACATAACAGCAGCCTCTTCTGGTTCTACAGCAATTACTTTTAGCTTCGGATTAACTTTTTTCATCACATTTGAAATTCCCATCAGTGTTCCACCAGTACCAACACCAGCGACGACAGCATCTACGACTCCAATTTCTGTTAAAATCTCTTTACCAGTCTTTTCTTGCGCTTTTATGTTGTCTTGATTACTAAACTGCCTGGCTACAAATGTTTTAGGTCTTTGGGCAATCTCTTCCGCTTTTTCTATGGCTTCTCTAAGACTCCCACTTTTTGAAGTCAGCACTAGTTCAGCTCCAAATGCCCTCATCATCTGTTTTCTCTCTTCGCTCATATTTTCGGGCATTACCACAATCATCTCATAGCCCTTGACCGCAGCAACCATAGACAAAGATATTCCTGTATTTCCACTGCTAGCTTCAACTATGGTATAGCCTTTATCTAATTTTCCTTCTCTTTCAGCAGCTTCGATTATTTCTAAGGCGACCCTATCTTTTATGCTGCCGCTAGGATTAACACTCTCCAATTTGGCATAAACATTCTCTATTTTGATAAGAGGAGTATTGCCAATATCATTTAGTATGTTATAGTCTTTCTTATTGGTCATCTTAAATAAATAACTATATCTATAAGTTTAGTTTAACCGGTTCACTCTTATTCATCTAAAAACTATATCTGTAAACGCTAATTTTATGCGACCTATTACTACACTGGAATTCTAGCATCTGTGCCGCTAACTATCAAGCGTAGTGCAGTGGCTCAGAATCTCTAAAGGTCGGGAGCTTGGAAACCTCTTGACCCTTTACCTCAGGCATTGGTTAAACAACATATAACTTCATCTTGTAGGTAAGCAGCATCGTCCTTACGGCACAACTGTGATGAAGGAATAATCAGTCCACAGTTTTTGCTTTGGACTTATAAGATGAAACCCCCATCATTGTAATAGTACTACGATAACAGTTGCCCAGAAATCACCCTTCAAATAATGCGCTCCACCCTCGCCTTTTAGTTCCCCAGTTACCACAATCCTATCGCCGTTGTTAATTCCTTCTATACTGACTGAAGGTCTTTGGCGCCCGTCATTCTCCACCATCAAATCATACCATACCTGCACCGTTGCCCCGCCAGATTTCAGTTCAAAGCATGGACAGTTAAGTTGACCCAACAAACTTACATCCCCATATATGGTAACTTCTGTATCATATAATGGATTCTCTAATAACTCAGCAACGCTCATTGCTCCTTCGGGTTCCTCTTCACTAACCATCGCCTGCCTAACCATGTCCCACTTATCGTCCAACACCGCAGATGTAATCTCAAGTTGCTCAATACCAATTACGGCTTGGTGACTAGTTATTACCTCAGCAAGTGCTTGCCCCGTCCTGTCACCATAGCCGGCATGGCTGCTGTCAAACTCAAAGATGAATACCCAGCAATAGGGACATCGCGCTGTTAAAGTATCGGTAAGTATCAGAGTGCTTTCTATGCCATCATAGACGAATGTTGGGCTGTTCTCTACAAACTCCTCAGCAATTCTCTGGCTTTCCTCTTTTGACATCTGCTTGAAGGCACCAAGCTCCGTCACGCTACCATCAGCTTTGACTTTACCCTTCCAGTACCAGCCTAGCTTGATGCTGGTAAGAACAACCTCGTATACGGTCTCCTCCGGAAGCACTACTGGATAAGACACTTCAATCGTCCAGTCATCTGAGGTAAACTCTTTGAATACTCCTCCTACCCACCCGGGAGGAGTGACATCTTCTTCTTGCCATACAATACCTGGACCTGGTGCATTCTCACCCTCGCTCTCTCGTAAATAGGCAAGAGCTGCATCACGAGCATCGGCAGCACTTTCTATCGCCAGAACTGGACTAGCACAAGAACCCAGTAAAAGAGCCAATACACTCAAAATTATGACTCCGATATAGGATTTCGCTTTAATCATTTTTACCTCCTTGTAAAAAAATGCGATGATAGAGAGGCTTACCACACCTCGACCTACATCATGCCCGGCGAAGGCTTGAAGAAAACGATAGCCCCGGCAACTATACTCAAAATGCCAGCCGCCGTTGGCATCAAACCTATTCTCGCTGGACTCACTGATTTTACCATCTGTGCCCCACATTTCATATATACTTCAGCTATAGTTTCTGTAGCCGCACCACATGCATGGCAAAAGCTATTACCGGTTGAAGGCTTATCTCCACATCCAAAGCAGTTTTCCGGCGTTCCTAGTAGTTCTTTGCCACAGTTTTGGTAAAATATTTCTACTTCTTGCTTGATGTATTTTGGGCAATTTAAATAATGATTACATATTATGACCACATTAACTATATCATGAAGCTAGAGAGCTTCTAAACATTAAACCACACTAAACAGGTTTATTCTAGTAGGGTAGGGTATTTCTACCCCATCCCCCTTTATCCCCCTTCCCCTTGATAAGGGGAAGGGGGAAGGTTGT
>CAZMJZ010000002.1:0-27654 GCA_964566845.1 uncultured Dehalococcoidales bacterium
CTATCTCATGCCTTACTACCCTCTGTATCTCAGCAGTAATCTGGGCAACATACCTGCACTGAGCCTCAATCGGCTTCCTAAATATAGTTATTTTATCCGGTGGCACCAGCCCATAATGACTGCTTCGCCTGGTTAATGGCACGCCTTCATAAAGACCCAGTAAAGTCTCATCATCCTTCAGCCCGACCCGAGTCATTTGACCAAGAGTGGGCCAATCCTCAACCACCACATCAATATTTTCCAGCTTAGAGCTAAATTCCTCGGGCAAACTATCTACTGCCCTTGCCACCAGCCACTCAAACTTTTCTCTATCCACAGTCTAATCTCTCACCGAGGGTAAATAACTTCACGGGTTATCCCTTCTGGAGATTCTTTCTCTTCTACTTTTCCCTCAGCGGTGCTGGCTAGCCAATCACCCTATTTTACTAACGACTGAAAATATCATACCAGCACCCCGGGTCAGAGGCAAGCATGTCCCCAGTCTCCACATAAGCCCTCCCTCTACAGCCAGCGCATATGTCCCGGTAGTCACATTTACCACACTCACCCTTGAGCAAGTCCCAGGAGCGGAGTTGAGCCAGTAGCGGTGATTCCTGCCATATCTGCCTGATGCTTTTATCCTTTACATTGCCTAGGTTTACCTGCAGGAATATGCAAGGATTAAGCTCACCATTGTTCCGAATAACTAAATAGCCACGAGGTCTGCCAGCAGCACAGCCCCTCCCGTAATAGGTAAGCCTGACTAGCTTCTCCATAGGGATATGCTTGGGTCGGATTCCGTTGTCTACATTTAGCTTGAGGATGAGGGGATACATGGGTAAAGACGGCGTCCCAATAGTCAAAGGATAGTCTATCTGGGCTTCCGCTAGCCATTCTACTACCTCTTTTCTTTCCTGGATGGTTAATACTTCGTCCTGGCATTCTCTCTTAGCCCTGCCCACAAGAATTAGGTCAAATAGTTCCAGGCTAAATGCGCCATAGTCTGTAGCCAGGCGAAAGATATCCGAAAGCTGACGGATAGTCTTCTTTCTAAGCACTGTATTAAATTGGAAGGGTAAGCCAGCTTTCTTAAGGGCTGAAGCCGCTTCCAGGATTTTTTTAAAATTACCAGCTTCACCACGGAAAGCATCGTGGGTTTCAGAGTCAGCACCATCAATAGAGATAGACACATAGCGAATACCTATAGTAACCAGTCTCCTAACTGTGGCGCTATCAATCATGGTTCCGTTGGTTCCAATACCGGTTACTATCCCTTTACCGGAGGCATAGCCTGCGATTTGAAAAAAATCCTCTCTTAGTAGTGGTTCCCCGCCATCAAAGACGAGCAACCCTATACCCCAATCGGCTATTTCATCTATCACCCTGAGTGATTCCTCAGTTGTCAGGTCATCACTCCCTGCCTCCTCGTGCGATTCGCTGTAACAGTGTTTGCATCTCAAATTGCACTTAGTAGTGATACTATACGAGATAAGGAAAGGTGGCGGGACAGGATTAATAAATTCCTTTTTCATAAGATAACCTCTTTTTACATATTACTTAACTGAGATAGGTCAAACCTCATGCCATCTCTGGCAGCAAGCACCCTGGTCCCTGTTTCTTGGGACAGTCTTTGGGCTATCTCCCACGGTTTTGCCCGCCACATAGTCATACCAAAATGGGTCAAAATAGCTACCTTGGGGTTTAATTCCATAATAATATGCTCAGCGTCAGGCACTGATAGGTGATCAAAGGGGTGGTTAGCTTCCAGAAAGACTACATTTATAATTAACAGCTCGCCGCCATAGCTTTGACACAAGCCATCAAAGTAGCGTCCATCAGTAATGTAGGAGAAGGTATGATTAGTAGTCCTGAAGACCATGCCATAGGTTTCTACCCCGTGTATGTGCCGAATTGGAGTGGTAAAGGAGATATTACCTACAGAGTAGGACTTACCCTCTTGTAAAATCTCAATACCCTCAAGATAGCTCTTCAGGTAAGAGAAAATGACCGGCTCGGTCTCCAAGGCATCAGCCGGGGCGAACAGCCAGCCACGCTGTTTTAATCCACCCTGAGTCATTGCCTCGACCATGATATTAGTATCTGCTGAATGGTCCAGGTGGCGGTGCGATAGAATAATAGCGCTCAGCTTATTGGCTCTGAGCTTCCTTTTAGTTGACTGAACTATGCAACCTGGACCAGGGTCGAGGAGTATTTCAGTGCCACTTAAGCTCAGCCACAAGCCACCTGAGGCTAGAATCTGGTTAGCCACCATTATCCTGGCACCAGCCGTCCCTAGAAAGGTTATAGTATCGCCTGATGGGCTCTTATCCTCCATAGCTAACTAACTATAGACTATAGCTTTATTTTTTACAATCATTTTATTAGATTATTTATCTAACTCACCCCCTTCTCCCGTAAAATCCTAAATAAATTCTAAATTCAAACCTAAAATTAGACTTCTCTTTAACATAATGTAGCTTTTTTGTGTCATTGCCGCCAACCGAAGGCGTGGCAATCTCGGTGAGGGGGTACTCGTATCTCTGAATAACGAAGTTGCTTCGCTTAAGAGTCTAAATATTAAATCCCAAACAAATATGGCGGGGGTAGAAAGAGGTGGCTGGTTAATTCGCTAATAGCTGTTTGACGGCTGAGGGCTGGCCGACTAGAATAGCACCAAGGGAACCGCTAAGGAGAATGAAATGGAGCAAATTTGGGCACCGTGGCGTATAGAATACATCCTGATGGAGAAACCAGAGGGGTGTATTTTATGTAAGAAATCTGGTCAAAGCATTGATTCCCTAAACTACATCCTGTATCGGGGAGACAAAAACTTCGTTATTATGAATAGCTATCCCTATAACCCTGGTCACCTAATGGTAGCCCCCTATCGCCACATAGCTAACCTGGAAGAACTAATTGATGAAGAGCGCCACGAGCATTTTGAAATAGTTAGCCGAAGTATCAAGATTCTGAAGCAAGTATTCAATCCTGGCGGCTTTAACATAGGCATGAACATAGGGAAGGTAGCTGGAGTCGGTATAGATAAACATGTTCACACTCATATCGTACCACGTTGGCAAGGAGATACCAACTTTATGCCGGTAGTATCTAATGTAAGGGTAGTGCCTGAAGCCCTAGTTGAAACGTATAATAGATTAAAGGATAAATTCTGATTTTAGTTCTACGGGGATAAATAATTGGTGCCCCCAATGGAATTCGAATCCATGTTGCCGGCTTGAAAGGCCGATGTCCTAGGCCTCTAGACGATGGGGGCACACTTTGAAAGTATAGCAGAGATATGCCCGACCGACAATACCACTTTCGGTAACGATAATTATGACGCAATACAAAATCTTGATATTACCCTATTCTCTATGATAAAATCATCTGGGTTTATTTCTGTGAGGTGAGGATGAGACAAGACTCGCAATGGGAACCCAGGATAGTTGGGTTCCTATGTCGATGGTGTAGCTATGCTGGTGCCGATTTAGCCGGAACCAGCCGCAAGAAATACCCAGCCAATATAAGGATAATAAAGGTTCCATGTTCGGGGAGAGTAGACCCCCTCTTTGTCCTTAAGGCGCTGCGATTAGGTTTTGATGGCGTGCTGGTCTCGGGCTGTCACCCCGGTGAGTGCCATTATCAAACAGGAAACTACTATGCCCGAAGGAGAATAGCTATAACTAAGAAGCTTCTGGAATACATAGGCATTGAGCCACAGCGGATTCAGGCTAGTTGGGTTTCAGCTTCGGAAGGCGGAAAATTCGCTCAAGTAGTCACCGAGGTAACAAGAGAGCTTAAAGAAATCGGTCCCAATGAGCTATTTGCCGACCAAAAATAGAGATGTGGAACAAAGGCTACGGGATGAGGCCAAATCCCTCCTCGAGCAAGGAAGGGTTGACTATGTTATTGGCTTTGAACCGGGAAGCCTGAAATTTACTACTACCCCTTTAATAACCAATAACAAGGATGATGTTGACCACCTGGTAATTAACCCCTTTATAGTAAACAATCTTAGTGTATACCTAACCGAAATCAAAGGACGGGTCGGTATTATAGCCAAGGGATGTGACAGCCGCTCTATCATCAGCCTGATACAGGATAAACAGGTTGTCAGAGAGGATATAGTAATTATGGGCATTCCCTGTCCTGGGTTGATTGACTTAAAGAAGGTAGAGCGCTTGGTGGGTAAGGATAGGGATGAGCTGGATAATATTATCAGGGATGGGGATAAGGTAGTAATAACGGTTGACGGGCAAGGAAAAGAGTACCCCATTACTGAAGTCCTTTACGACAACTGTCTCGGCTGTGAGTTTCCTACGCCTCAAGAGTATGATGTCCTTCTTGGTGAGCCCGCTCCCTTAGTTACTGATTTGACAGCTAGCAGGCAAAAGATAGAAATGCTGGAAGGAATGTCTCAGCAACAGAGGTGGGACTTCTGGAAAGATGAATTCAGCCGCTGTATCAGGTGTTATGCTTGCCGAAATATATGCCCGGCCTGTTTTTGTGAACGGTGTTTTGTTGAGGAGTCTGAGCCACAGTGGGTACTGCCAGTGCCGCGATGGCAGGATAACCTTATCTTTCAAGTAGTCAGGAACATTCATGTAGCCGGAAGGTGTACTGACTGCGGTGAATGCGAACGCGCTTGCCCAATGAATATCCCCTTAAGAAGTCTAGCTAGAAAAACATATGACCTAGTGGACGAGCTGTTCCACTATAAGTCAGGGACAGATAAAGAGGCATCACCGCTTATGACCGCTTATGAACAAGCAGAAGCCGAAGATTTCATTAGATAGAAGAGATAGAAGTGACAGGTAAAAAGAAAATAAGCAAGGGGAACATAGAGAGACTCCTCAATGAGTGGAGCCAAGAGTTTACTGTATTTGTCCCATCGCAAGAAAATGGGGTGGCAACGTTGGCTAAGTGGGGTGGTGGGGATACCAGCTTTTTGGCTTGGTATAGGAATACAATCACGCCAGCCAAGGCTAACTTCTTCCCACCTATGGAGGAAATGTTTAGCTTCAGAAAAGACAGGGAAGGCTATCATATAGAATTACCACCCACAGATGAACGCAAGCAATTGATTTTTGGCATTCGCCCCTGTGATGCCAGAGCCCTAGCTATACTGGATATGACCTTTAAGGATGCCTATGAAGACCCTTATTACCTCTCCAAGAGGAATAACACAGTACTAATTGGGCTTGGGTGTCTTAACCCCTATGATAGCTGCTTCTGTACTTCGCTGGGCATCAGTCCGGCAGAATCAACCGATGTTGACTTGATGCTTACCGACATTGGTGACCAGTTCCTAATTGAAGAGATTACACAGAAGGGTAGAGAATTAATTGCCACAGCCAGCGGAGTAGAAGAGGCAACCGAAGCCGATGAAGGTAAAGCCAAGGAAGTAAAAGAGGCGTCTTATAAAAAAGTAGCCAAAAAAATAGAAACTGAGGACATCAAGGAAAAGCTATTACCCGCCTTTAACAATCAAGACTACTGGGAGAGAGCGGCGGCTAAGTGCCTAAGTTGTGGTATTTGCACCTTCCTTTGCCCCACTTGTTATTGTTTTGATATTAATGATGAGATGGTTAAAAATCAGGGAGAAAGATTAAGGAGCTGGGATAGCTGCGCCTTCCCTATCTACACTAAGATGCCGATGGAAAATCCCAGGGTAGAGAAGTGGCGGCGAGTGAGGCAGAGGGTATACCATAAATATGAATTTTACCCTATGAGTTTTGGCGTTATAGCTTGCACCGGTTGTGGGAGATGCATTCGCCAATGCCCGGTGAACTGGGATATTACCCAGGCGCTAAATGGTCTGCCAGCTAAAATATAAGTGATGAACTAGAATGACAATTGCTGACATCAGCCACCGAAGAAAATTTCTCAAAACTGGTAATGTCTATCTACCCCACACAGCAAAAATAGAGAAGATAATAGACGAAACCTTTGGGGAGAGAGCTATCAGAACCTTTCATTTCAATTTTAAGGATGAGAAGCTGCGGGAAGAGTTCACCTTTGAGTCAGGACAATTTGCTGAATACTCTGTTTTTGGTATAGGTGAAGCCCCCTTCTGTATTTCCTCCAGCCCAACCAGAAAGGACCACCTAGAGTTTGCCGTACTGCGGATAGGCAAGGTAACTAATGCTTTACATCGGCTCGGTGTTGGCGCTGAAATAGGTTTCAGAGGGCCTTATGGCAACAGCTTTCCCCTTGATTTGTTACAGGGCGAGAACCTCGTTTTTGTTGCTGGTGGCATCGGCTTAGCTCCACTGAGGTCTCTAATCTGGAATGTCATAGACAACAGAGATAAATATAAAAACGTAGATATTATTTATGGAGCTCGTAGTCCATCTGACCTGTGCTTCAAATATGACCTGGACACATGGGACAAGGATAAAACGGTAAATATGGTAACTACCGTTGATAGAAGCGATGAGAGTTGGACCGGAAGAGTAGGCTTTGTCCCCAAGGTGCTGGAGGAAGTGGCTCCTTCAGCCAATAATGCTATAGCTATCGTTTGCGGACCACCTATTATGATAAGGTTTACCTTCCCTGTACTGGAAAAATTGGGTTTCAACCCGGAACAAATGATAACTACCCTGGAAAAGAGGATGAAGTGCGGCATAGGCAAGTGCGGGAGATGTAATATTGGTAATCTCTATGTATGCCGTGACGGTCCGGTGTTCACCTATGCCCAGATTAAGAGTTTCATCTCTAGTGAATATTAGAGTCCAGCCGCGTCTAACACTGCTGGCACCTTTTTCTCCCAGCCGATAGCCATAATATGTACCCCGTGACAGATGTCCCTCAGCTCATTGAGTATGTCAGCCGCAATTGCTATACCTGTCTTGGTTTTATCTTCGGCTTCAACCATTTTGTTAATCAGCTCTTCAGGCACAAAGACACCGGCTACATTCTTATTCATAAATCGTGCCATACCAGCCGATTTCAGAGGTATTATCCCGGCTAAAATGGGGACTTTAAATCCCTCTACCCTCTTTATAAATTTGGCGAAGGCATTAACATCATAGATAGCCTGAGTTTGAAAAAACCTAGCCCCGGCATTGATTTTTTTCTCCATTTTAATAAGCTGTAGTTCAAAGGCAGCCTCAGTATCAGCACCTGGGTTCACCACCGCCCCGGGGAAGAAATCAGGTTTTCCCTTAAGCTCATTACCGACCATATCGTAGCCTTCATTGAGTCTGTTTATAACCCACAGTAGCTGCACCGAGTCTAAATCATAAACTGGCTTAGCTTGAGGATGGTCACCAAGTGAAGGTAAATCACCAGTGATTGCCAATACATTTTCAATTCCTAAGACATAAGCACTCAACAAATCCGATTGTAGTGCCAATCGGTTTCTATCCCGGCAGGTCATCTGGAATATAGGCTCAAGCCCCCTTTTCTTCAACAGGTGGCAGGTAGCCAATGAACCCAGCCTCATTACTGAGCTTTGTTGGTCGGTAACATTGACGGCGTCCACCCTTCCCTGTAGGAGCTCGGCTACTTCTTCAATTTCAGTTGTATCAGTCCCTTTCAGTGGACCGACCTCAGCCGTCACCACAAACTTTCCTGTATCAAAAAGTGATTGCAAACTCATTCTATCTCTCCTCTTTTAGTCAGTTGCTTCTTTTAAAAGCTTCTCCCGTAAAAAGAGAGGGTCAGGTTCCTGCTACCCCTTGATTGATGGATACACAAACATAATCGGATAAATTCAGACCACTCTCCTTGTGGAAGCAAGGAGCCTTTTATCGCCTAAAAGCCTACTTTTTCAGGAATTTCTCTATTCTGGAGAGTAGCTCCTCAGGGCTGACAGGCTTATCAATATAGTCCTCAGTTTCCAGTGTATACCCTCGACTAACAGGGATAGAGGTTTCCCCACTCATTGAAGCGAAAGCGGTTAGCATTAGGACCGGGATTTTGTTAAGCTGAGGGTCCTTTTTGAGCTGCTCAGCAGCGGTAAACCCATCTTTTACTGGCATTATTACATCTAAGAGAATCAAATCAGGGTTTTCCTCCCTTGCCTTCTGCAACCCCTCATTACCCTCGTGGGCTACGATTACCTCGTAGGGCTTACTCTCTAAGACAATCTTTGTTGACTCCACAAAATCAATATCATCATCAATAAGAAGAATTTTTGATTTCTTTCCCATATCTAATAATCTCCTTTGGGCGTTGAGCTTCCCAACTAAATTTAGACCTTCCCCTTTCGTTTGATAATCTTTTCCACCCTTTCCAGCAAGATATCAGGAGACATGGGCTTTTCTACATAGTCATCCACATTAAGCTCTAGGCCGGTTTCCAACTCATAGCGGCGCCGGCTGGCGTCCTCTCTCACCGAGGTTAGAATTAGGATAGGTGTGTCCCTATACTTCGACCATCTTGGGTCCTGAAGTTCCTTGCATACAGCAAATCCGTCCATCTTGGGCATTAGTAAGTCAAGAATCATTAGGTCTGGCTTATCTGCCTTCAGCTTAGCTAATCCTTCCTTTCCATCCCGAGCCGCAGTAACTTGATAACCTCTCGATTCAAGAATCATGGTTAACGCATCTAAAATATCAGGGTCGTCATCAACAACTAATATCTTCTCGTGCATATCTACCTCCTTTGATTATCCTTTGATTATAATATGGGCCTAGGCAATAATCCAGCCTTCTCTACGATTTCTGGGACAATGTCCTCCCATCCTACCGCCATAATATGGATGCCGTGAACCCCAGGTATTTCCTTGAGTTGCTCAATGATTTCAAGAACTATCCTAGCTCCCTCCTCCTTAGCATTCTTAGCTTCCTCCATCCTAGTGACTATTTTATCAGGGACGCTTACTCCAGAAACATAGTCTCTCATATAGCGAGCCATTCCTGCCGACCTAATGGGTATTACTCCGGGTAGAATATGTATCTCATTGTCCAACCCGTGGTCAGTAACCATCTCCATCCATTTAGCAAACTTGTCAACATCATAGACCGCCTGGGTTTGAATAAAGTCAGCTCCGGCTTTAGACTTCTTAGCCAGCCTCGCCACTCGAAATTCAAAGGGGTCTGCGTAAGGATTGGCTGCTGCCCCAATAAATATAGGTACTTCTCCTGAGACATCTTCGCCACAAAGGAATTTCTTCTCATCTCGCATGATTTTCAGGGTTTGGATCAACTGAATGGAGTCAATATCAAAGACATTCTTGGCGGTGGGGTGATTACCGAACCGTTGATGGTCACCAGAAAGGCAAAGGATATTACTAATGCCTAGAGCTACAGCACCCAATACATCACTTTGAATAGCGATTCGATTCCTGTCTCGGCAGACTATTTGCATGATTGGGTCAGCACCTTGTTGCTTTAAAAGCATGCAGCCAGCAAGGCTGGACATACGCACAATAGCAGTTTGATTATCGGTCACATTAATGGCATCGCAGCAGCGGCGTAGCAACTCGCCCTTCCTCTGTATCACTGCGGCACCAGTTCCTTTTGGCGGACCTGCCTCAGCAGTGACGGCAAACATTCCGCTTTCTAAAACCTTCTCCAGATTGGTTCCCGCTTTCATCACTGTTGCCTCCGTTCGGTTTTACTGTTTTTAGGTAGGGTAAAGGTAAATTTACTCCCGTGGTTACTTCCGGGGCAAGGACTCTCAACCCATATCCGACCCCCATGAGCCTCCATGATTCTCCTAGCTATGGACAGCCCTAAACCCGTCCCCTTGATTTCTACGTTACTACCGCGGAAAAAGTCATCAAAAATCCGGGGTAGGTCATCAGGTGGGATGCCAATCCCAGTATCCATGACTTCAACCCATATTTCGTTGTCCTCTTCCCTGACCCTAATGGTAACTACACCTTCAGGCGTATAGCTAATAGCATTGCTCAGTAAATTGGTTATCACTTGCTGGAGCCTAGGGCTTGAGCCACGAATTTTGGGAAGAACCGAGGGTAGTTCTACTTCTAACTTTACACCCTTTTGTGCCGCTGAGTTACGCAGGTCGCTGAGGGAATGCTCAACTACTTGGCGTAAAGAAATCTCTTTCATCTCTTGGACGATTTGCCCTGCTTCTATACGGGGAATATCTAGAAGGTCACTAATTAAATTTAGGAGCTCTGTAATCCTCACACTACTTCTTTTCAACATGCTTCTTTGCTTGTCAGCAAGCTCCCCGGAATAACCGCCTAACATAACCCATAAGTAACCTTGAATAGCAGTAAGGGGAGCTTTTAGGTCGTGAGCTGCTATACCGAGAAATCGAAGAAAGCGGCTCTTTTCCTCTTCTAGCTTGGCTATCTCCGCGGAAGCCCGCTCCAACTCACCGTACTTCTCTTGAAGAAGATTTTCCCTCAACTCTAGTACTTGCCGCTGCTTCATCCTTAGCTCTCCTGAAATAGCAGTAGCCATATAGGTAGTGGCATAGAGGATAGTTGCCAAGGCAGCAAGGACAGCCAGAATGTAGCTTACTTCTTTATATAATATTGGAGAAGCAAATCCCGCTAGATTGACATGAGGTAGTACCCCAGCATACTCTAATCCCACCAGAAGGATAACCATCAACATCGCTGAGCTAGCTAGTATATACACTGCCCTGTAGTAAAGTACTATACACGCTATTATGATGTGAAACACAAAGAAGAAGATAAACGGGTTTTCTATCCCCCCGGTGAAATGGAGGAGTGCGGTGAGCGCTATTAGGTCAAGGAAGATCTGGATGTTGCCAAAGGTCCTGGCTCTTTGTATTAGTGAGCCAATTCCCTCTATCTTTAAGCTTCGAACCTGCCACAGCAGCACCAGATTATATAAAGCTATAAGGGCGCAGATAACATACACCGGAAGTAAAGAGAAGCCGATGTGGAATACCATTGACGCGACCAAGGCGGCTATGATAATCCCGAGAATGGCAAACCACCTCAGGCGGACGAATATCCTGAGCCGCATCATTAATGCTGCTTCCTCAGGAGTATACTTCAACTCGCCTTCTCCAGTGGGGGACCTGTTGCTCAAGTTTATCATGATGGGCAATACTCCGTCTTCTTTCTACTTCTCTTTTAATTTAGGCCTTTATAATAATCTTCCGTGGTCCCCCAGAAAGGCTGGTGCTCCAGTCCCGGGGAGGCACAATTTCCTCCAATTTGTCTAACTGACCCAAAGCAGCAAGGCGGTCATAAATTGTTTGCCATGCACAAGAGGTATCGGGCGATATTTCACACTTGCCGTCTACCGACCCTCCACAGGGTCCATTAAGCAGGCTTTTAGCACATCTGACTAGTGGGCATACGCCCGCTGTCTTCGCCAGAATGCAATCCCCACACTGCATGCAGACCTCTGTAAAATAGCCCGGGCTTTCCTCCTTACCTATAAATAAGGTATTTAACGCTGGATAGACAGGCTTATCGGTATAGCAAGTAACCGTTTGAACTCCGAAGGCACAGGTCATCACTAGAATGCCATCAGTTGTCCTAATATCGTTGTCATTCTCTCTCAGTGCCTCTCTGGTAAGTTCGTCGCAAGCCGTAGGAACAACCATCCATCCCGTAACTTTTTTGCCTGCTTCTTCAAGCTTGTCTTTCATCTCCAGTACCTCGGATTTTCCACCGGTATGTAGCATGGTGGTACAGGTCCCGCACCCTATGATATATACCCTGTGGCATTTCTCAAGGGATTGCATTACTTCTTCTAACGGTTTTTGCTCAGTAATCGTTATCATATTACCCCACCTTAATTTTTCTGGATTCGGTTTTCATAGGCACTTCTAAAATACTGCAAACTATCTATCACCGGAATAGGAGCCGCTTGCCCTAGACCACATAAAGAAGAAAGCATCATGGTACTAGCTAACTTCTGTAAAACTCTAATGTCCTCATTTAACCCCTCGCCCCGAGAGAATTTCCCCAAGATTTCGACCATTGCTTCAGTTCCTTCTCGGCCAGGGGCGCATTTGCCACAACATTCTTCGGCAAGAAACTCCATGGTTCTGTGTACAATATCTATTATGTCTCTAGTTTCATCAAATACAATGATAGCTCCCGCCCCGAGAATGCTTTCAAAAGCAAGGGGTGTATTTATCATCTCATAAGGTATAATTCTTCCGGTGGCGCCACCTACCTGAACCATCTTAACCTTTTCCGCCAGTGCCAAATCCTCGACCAACTCCTTGAGCCGACTCCCTAGCTCTAATTCATATACACCGGGGTTTTTTACATCTCCACTCACTGAGAAGACCTTGGTACCCTTGCTCTTTTCTGTCCCCAGTTGATTGAACCAATGAGCTCCGTTAAGAATGATTTGAGGTATATTCATCAGGGTTTCCACATTATTGATAATAGTCGGTTTTGCCCGCAGACCTCTTGATGGTGGAAACGGAGGTCTATAGCGAACTTCCCCTCTCTTACCTTCAATAGATTCCATTAAAGCTGACTCCTCACCACATACATAGGCACCGGCCCCCTCACGAATCTCAATATCGAAATGCGGTAAGAAACCTCTCTCTTTGGCTTGACTGATAGCATTCTCTAATAAATCAAGGTGGTGATGGTATTCGGCGCGTAGATAAATATAGCCTTTCTTTGCTCCAATGGCATAGCCAGCAATAGCCATAGCTTCGATAAGAGTGAAAGGGTCTCCCTCTAAAATATATCTATCCTTAAATGTTCCCACCTCACCCTCATCCGCATTGCAAATGACATATTTCTCATTACCTTGGGCTTTACTAGCCAACGCCCATTTCAATCCACAGGGGAATCCGGCCCCACCCCGACCACGTAGCCCCGATGCCTTAATTTCCTCTATTACCTGCTCACAAGTCAGTCCATTAAATACTTTTTTCAAAGCTTTAAATCCATCCCTATCTAAGTAAGTAGTTATGTCCTTAGGGTTGATAAACCCACAATTCTTTAACGCTATCAACTTTTGCGGCACTTGATAGCCTCCTTGCCAAGGCGTAGATACGCTTTATTTATACGCCTTCAAAATTTTTGATATTTTACTCGGCGTCAAATTATCATAAACATCATTATTAATCATCATTGCTGGAGCTTTATCACAAGCACCAATGCAGTTGGTTAACTGGAAGGAGAATTTACCGTCGGGGGTAGTCTCACCGGGTTTTATCCCAATTTCCTTTTCCACGGTGTTAATAATAATCTGGCAGTTCTTGAGATAGCAGGGTATGCTTTTACAAATTCTGATTATGTTCCTGCCCAGTGGTTTGGCGGATAGAAAAGAGTAGAAAGTGGCTACTCCGTATACATCACTTATGGAGAGATCTAGGGATTTAGCCAATTCAGCCATGGATTCTTCAGATAAATAACCTAATTCGTTCTGTGTCTTTTGCAACAATACTAAAAGTTCTTCTTGCCCTTTATTCATCTTCTCCCTCTAGCGACTAGTTGTTCAGCCGCTTATAAATAAAATCTCTCCTTCCTTCTCCTTTCCCACCTCCTTTGGCTTGCTCAACGCCCCTGTCGGACAAAAGCGGATACAGACATCGCAATCTCGGCAAACCTCCTTATCTATTGGCTCATCGAAATCGACTACAACCTTGGATTTAAAACCTCGATAAGCTACGGCGAATACATTCTGCTTGGCTATTTCATTACACGCCCTTACGCATCTACGACATAAGATGCACTTTGATAAGTCACGGACAATGTAGGGACTTACATCCTCTATAGGATAATAACGTCTCCTCGCCCTAAATGGGGAGCGCCCTACTTCCAGGTCGGCGGCAATCTTACGTAACTCGCACCTATTACCTTTGTCACAAACTATACAGGAATCTGGGTGACTAGCCAGTAAAAGTTCTACTATCGTTTTACGAGTTTCTAAAACCTTGGGAGAATGGGTATGGATGACCATGCCTTGAGTGATTGGAGTATGGCAAGAGCCAACCAGGGTTCTGGAGCCTTCTACCTCAACTACGCAGAGACGGCAAGCTCCAATAGGTGTTAGCTCCTTCTTATAACACAGGGTAGGAATATCTATACCATTTTCTTGAGCGACCTCAAGAATGGTCATCCCCTCACTACCGCTTATCTGGGAACCATTTATTATTATATTTATCTTATCCATCTTTTATTACCAAATCTTATCCTATCTTGGAAATATCTTCAACCATTTATACCAGCATGCCTTCCATTTGAGCTACGATTTGCTCATTAGTAAAGTGATTAAGGCTTATGGCGTCACTAGGACAACCACCGACGCAAGCGCCGCAGCCTTTACACAGAGCTTCGTTAACCCTACATACCTCCTTCTCTTCATCAAAGGAAATGGCACTAAAGGGACAAATGAGTTTACAGGTCTGGCATCCAGAGCAGAGTTTTTCATTAATAACGGCAGTAGCTGCCTCAATCTCTACCTTGCCTTTGCTAATCATAGCCAGAGCCTCAGCCGCCGCCGCTGAAGCCTGAGCTACAGTATCAGGTATATCCTTGGGACTCTGGCAACAGCCAGTCACAAATATTCCGTCAGTCATAGTAGTTACCGGGTCCAGCTTGGGATGTCTCTCTAAGAAGAAACCATCGGCACTGCGACTGATATTAAATAGTCGGGCAACAGCCTCGGCATCTGGTTGCGGCTCAAGAGCAACGCTTAGAATAACCATATCCACCGGCAGGCGACGTTGCCTGCCGATTAAGGTATCCTCAAATTGAATAATGAGCTTGCCTTCTTCTTCAGGACTTTCAGCTATGTTAGTTATTTCTGCTGGACGACTTCGAATAAAAATTGTCCCTTCATTAAGAACCCGGTTATAAAATTCCTCAAAGCCTTTACCAAAGCTCCTAATATCAATATAGAATTCGTAGACCTCAGCCTCAGTGTGTTCCTTTATCAGATGAGCAAGTTTCATAGAGTACATACAGCAGACTCGGGAACAATACTCATGATATTTCTCGTCTCTGCTGCCGACACAGTGAATAATGGCAATGCTCTCAGGGGTGGAACCATCCTTGAGCACAATATTGCCATCGGTTGGACCGGAAGAATTAACTATTCTCTCAAACTCAAGGCTGGTGATAACATTGTCCAATCGCCCATAGCCATATTGATAGATAGGAGTAGGGTTAAAGACATTAAAACCAGTGGCTAAAATTATGGAGCCAACCTCTATCTCAATAATCTTGTCTTCCTGCTCAAAATCAATGGCCTTTGCCTCACAAAACTTCTCACAGACACGACATTTACCGCTCAGGAAGTAGGCGCAGTGCTCTTTATCTATAACTGGTATGTTAGGCACTGCCTGGGGGAAGGGGGTATAAATAGCCTTTCTCTTGCCCATACCAGCCTCAAACTCACTGTCAACCTTCCATGGGCATTTCGTCTGGCATAAGCCGCAGCCGGTGCACTTATCCTCATCAACATACCTTGCCTTCTTCCTGATTTTAACCTTGAAATTCCCGATATAGCCTGAAACCTCCACAACCTCACTATAGGTCATTAGCTCAATATAGGGATGCGAGCCAACCAGAGTCATCTTCGGAGTGAGGATACAGGCTGAGCAATCCAAGGTGGGGAAAGTTTTATCCAACTGAGCCATGTGCCCTCCGATACTAGGTTCCCTTTCCACCAGATAGACCTTGTGCTCAGAGTCAGCCACCTTCAACGCCGCCTGAATGCCAGCAATACCTCCACCGACTACCAGAGTATTGGCGTTAACCGGAGCTTCCCTTGATTGCAAAGGCTGGTGGTAATAAACTCGCTTTACCGCAGCGCTGACCAATGCCTTAGCCTTCTCAGTTGCTTCTTGTTTATCTTCAGTTACCCACGAGCAATGCTCACGAATATTTGCCATCTCAAATAGATACGGATTTACCCCTGCCTCATAACAGGCACGTCGAAAGGTAGGCTCATGCATGGTTGGTGAGCAAGAGGCGACAACTACCCGGTTAATGCCCAAGTCCTTAATATCATCTTTGATCAATTGTTGCCCAGGTTCAGAACACATAAATTTATAGGCGCGAGCCACCACTACCGAATCCAAATCCTGGGCAAATCGGGCTACCTCTTCTACATCAACCGTACTAGCAATATTGCTCCCACAATGACAGACATATACCCCAATTCTAGGTTCCACTGTTGACTCCCTGCTTCACCTTTGATATATAGTCTAGCACTTTGCTTGGTGAAACTATATTTGTATTCAATCCCAGTGATGCGGGGTCAATCCCTAAAGCAATACCGATTAACTGACTAGTGAACAAAACAGGCAAGTTATAGTTAGTTTTGAACTTACTATTTACTTTACCCTGATAAGCGTCAAGGTTCATCTGGCACAGCGGACATGGTGTAGTGATGCACTGAGCGCCATTCTCCACAGCATTCTCCAGTAATTTACGGATTAAGCTTAGGGCCAGACCCTCTTCAGGTATGATTAAAGAGCCACCACAGCAACGATTCTTCAATGGATAAGGCACAGCCTCGCCCCCGAGGTTATTCACCAGAATATCCAGGGACTGAGGAGACTCGGGGTCATCAAATCCATAATCAGGGCGGACCATCTGGCAGCCGTAGTAAGGAGCTACCTTAAGTCCGTTAAGTGGTCGTTTAACCTTAGATGCAATAACCTCAGGGGTAACGTCACGAAACAGGACTTCTATCAACTGCCTTACTCGCACCTTCCCGTGGTAATCCAAATTAATGACAGCCAAAGCCTCATTTACCTCTCCCATTAGCTGAGGGTGCTGTTTTAAATGCAAATTGGCTCCATATAGGGTTACAAAGCAAGAAGGGCAAGGTGTTACCAGGTCTAGCCCGGTTTTCTCAGCCAGAGCCAGGTTGCGAGCCGCTACTAAAATAGCCTCGCGTTCATCTAATGAGCCATAGGGAGTTGAGCCACAACATGTCCAGTCCTCCAACTCCATTAACTCCATATCCAAAGGCTTGGCTATAGCTTGAACTGAGAGACCAAGACCTTTAGCTGTAGCCTCAGATGAACAGCCAGGGAAATATGAATAGTATTTCATTGGCTACCTCTAATTTCTCCGAATTTTTGTATGAGTTCAGATAAATCCTGTTTACCTTTAACCCTCTTTGGTATTAACGGCAGGCGCTTGTGAAGGAATAGCTTTAAGCCTACAGATAGCATCTTGAGTGCCGCCAAGGGGTTAGTTGTCAGATAGTACCTGAACATCGTTCCAAATTCATGGACTCGCCCGTTCCCCTTGATGGAACTAACAAAACTCCGATACATGGCTGGAGTGCGGGTTCCTTTGACTTTAAAGCCTTGCTGATTTGCCAAGCATTCTAAAGCATGAGCCATCTCGGTTGGTTTGACACCTCGGGGACAGCGCACTGTGCACATATAGCAGGAGAGGCAGTACCACATAGAGTTACTGGATAATACCTCGTCTCGCATCCCGGCTCGAATCATGGCAATAATCCCCCGTGGTGAATATTCCATTTCATTAGCTACAGGGCAGGTGCCGGTGCATATACCACATTGAATGCAAGCCCGAATATTCTCACCACCGGGGGTAGCCGCAACTTCCTCCACAAAGCTTTTCATATCGACCTAAATGTTATCACAAACCAATGTGCTCAGCAAGCCTAAAAATTATAGTCCTTTCTAATAGAAAGATGAGCCTGAATAGATAATAATGGCTTTCTTTCTATGTTACTACTTTTTTCAAAGCAACTTATTTCACAAACCTCGTGATTTGTTGGAAGAGATTGGAACGAGCTTTAACCATACTTTCTGCTAATTGATTGTCGCTCATTTGATTGGCGATTGTATCAAGTCCCTCAAGAGTTATATCGGGACGCAGGCAACTATCAGTCTGGGACAGAGATTTCAGCCTTTCATAGGGTGTCATCACCTCCTCATACGGATAAGTTTTCTTAACTTTACCTTTGTGGTGGATAACAGACACCAGGAAGAAACAAGACCGGTGGAAATTGATATACGGATTTGAGTAGCCCTGGTTATACCCATTAAGCAATTCGGCACAGGCTTGCGGGATATAAGCATATCCCAGCTTCTTACGAACAACAGAGCCATTCTTGGTCTCCACAAGACCATTATCATTGGTATGTTTGGTCTTGATTTAGTGAAACATATAAGCAGTTTGTTCAACAGCTAGAGACTCTTATTTGCCATTGTTATCTCTGCCGTGATAAACTGTAGGATTAAAACTAGAGATTCTATATGAGAATATTAGTAACTAATGATGATGGCATATTTGCCCAAGGGCTATGGATACTGGTCAAGGAGTTAAAGAACATTGCTCAGATAGTAGTGGTAGCCCCAGATAGAGAGCAGAGTGCCATAGGCACTGCAGTTACCCTCAACCGACCGCTAAGAGCCCAAAAAGTTATGCCTATGGTGCCAGAAGTAGAAACCTACTCTGTAGAGGGTACCCCGGCTGATAGTGTTATAATGGCTTTGGGTGAGCTGGCCGGAAACAAGATAGACCTAGTCATTTCAGGTATAAACCATGGAGTAAACCTGGGCGACGATGTATTTATCTCCGGAACGGTGGGGGCTGCTCTACAGGGTTATCTGCGTGGTTTTCCAGCCCTTGCCATATCAGTAGATGCCGTGGACAACATCCACTTGGAGAATGCGGCTAAATTAGCCGCATTAGTAGCTAGAAATATTGACTCTGGGTCCCTACCCGTTAATATTTTCCTTAATATAAACTTGCCCAGTTTACCTCTAGCCGAAATCAGAGGGGCAAAGATTACCAGGTTAGCCGGCCAAAGCCATATTAACTCAGTTGAGGAAAGGCATGATGGCAGACGCAGATACTACTGGCTAATCCGTAACAGAGTAAACAAGAATACCATTCAGAAAACAGATATATGGGCAATCGAGCAAGGTAATATCTCTATCACTCCCCTGCATACTAATCTATCTAGCAAAACTTCATCTCCTATCAGGGCTAGCCTGTGCTCTGACCTTATTTACCAGCTACGCAATTTCTAGATGATTAGAATAAGGCAAAATATTATTAAATACACTAGGTGAGTGTCATACATTGTTAGGCGAAAGGGGTTAGAGTGCCAAAAAGGACTTATCAGCCGAAGAGAATCCCAAGGAAGCGAGTGCATGGCTTTCGGGCGAGAATGAGTACCCGGGGTGGACGAAACGTCTTAAAGGCAAGGCGACTCAAGGGACGTAAGAAATTGACTGTGGTATGACATAAGAAGCACCTTGGCTGAGGTTATTTGTCACATCCGAAATGGATTGACCCGTAAAAGCGAGTTGCGGGACTTAGTTTGGGGTCGAGCTTGCTTTTATGTATGATTTGTTTCTTCAATTTTGCCTTGATAAATAGTCCCTTTATTAGTATTATTAGTAAAATGTTTGGGAGCAAAAATAATGCGCCGAGAAGAACATCTTACTAAGTCAGAACAGTATGCATTAGTTTACAATGAAGGTAGCTCATGGGCGAATAGTTTAATAGTAATGAAGGCTTTACCTAACCGGCTTGCCCTAACTAGGTACGGTTTATCGGTTAGCAAACGAGTAGGTAAGGCAGTAACCAGAAACAGGGTAAAGCGTTTGCTTCGTGAAATCTTAAGACTAACACCACTTAAGCCGGGATGGGACATTATATTTATTGTTCGTTCTGGGGCAGCTAATGCCAATCATGCTACCCTTAACAAATCGGTTGATGGTTTGTTATTCCAGGCTAAGTTATTAGTGGGGGGAATATGAAAGACTTTGCCTTAAAGTTAATTAGAGTCTATCAGTTGACTCTATCGCAGGTTATGCCACCCTCCTGCCGCTTTACCCCAACCTGCTCTCAATATACCTATGAAGCTATCTCAAGGTATGGTTTCTGGAAAGGGGCATGGCTGGGGATAAAGCGACTAGCTTGTTGCCATCCCTTACATCCTGGTGGTTATGACCCTGTGCCATAATAGAAGGAGTAAATGGAGATTAAATATAATAGAGTATTGTTAGTCAAGGTACTGCTATTTTTAGTAATAGTTCTCGTATGTGGACTAAGCGTTTTCGGTTGTGTCGGAAGGGGATCTATACCTAAGGGGTGGTCAGGGGGAGTAGTAGCTGATAGCATTCTATTTTTGGGCTCTATGGAGGGAAAGCTTGTCGCCGTGGACATATCAAGTCACACTCGGTTATGGGAAGTTCCCCTGGAGACTTCAGAACAGACCAGCGGCTTTGGCTGTGCGCCAGCATCTACCGCAGTAGCTATATACGGCTCTCCAGCAATTACGGAAGAGTTAGTTTATGTTGGCGGCTATAACGGTAAAATTTATGCCTTTAGTGTTGGTAAAGATGAACCGAGGTGGATATACCCTCGTGAGGGTAATCTTCAGCCTATTGTGGGTGGGGCTATTGTCTCCCAAGGCAAGCTCTATTTCGGTTGTTCTGATGGGAAGGTCTATGCCCTGGATGCTGCTGATGGTTATACGGAATGGGAATTTCAAACTGGGAGTAAAATTTGGGCAACACCGGTGATTGATAGTGAAACACTGTATATTGGTTCCTTTGATAAGAAACTCTATGCAGTAGATGCTGCGACCGGCGAAGAGAAGTGGGGGAAGCCTTTTGAGACCCAGGGGGCAATTATCTCTACCCCCGTGGTCTATAATAACACTATTTATATTGGTTCCTTTGATAGATATCTTTATGCGATAAGGATTACAGATGGTAGCCTGGTATGGAAATCGGAGGTTAAAGCTGATAATTGGTTCTGGACTAAACCTGTGGTCTTTAATAATACCATCTATGCCGGAAATCTTGACGGTAAAGTTTATATCCTAGACACCGAAACTGGTGAAGAGATAGTAGACGCCATTGACCTTGGAAGACCAATTTCCTCATCACCGGTTTTAGTTGATGATTCAGTTATTGTTGCTTCAGAAGAAGGTCAGGTGTGGATTATAGATACTACGAATAATCAGAAGAGTGAGTTAAAAAATCTGGAGGAGAAGGTATATGCTTCTCTTTGTGCCAGCGATGGGGTTGTTTATATTCATACGAGTAAAGAGGAGCTTTATGCTCTGAATGCACAATCAGGAGCTGAACTGTGGACTCTTTCGTTAAGAAGCTAGTGAGGTAGATTTCGTTGGAAGTATTTGGTCAGGCGTGGAATTTAATTATCCTGGAGCCAATAATAAATGTGCTCATTGTGCTGTCTCATTATTTGTTCAGTAACTTTGGGCTGGCTATTATTGCTCTAACTATTGTGGTTAATGGTGCGATGTATCCCCTTATACGGAAGCAACTTAGTTCATCCAAGGCAATGCAAGAACTTCAACCAAAGATGGCTGAGCTTCAGAAGAAGTACGCCAAGGATAAGGAAAAACTGGCTAAAGAGCAGATGAAACTGTATAAGGAATCTGGTGTAAGTCCTGCTGGTTGCCTGGTGCCTATGCTAATTCAGATGCCCATTTGGATTGCTCTTTATCAATCAATTATACGGCTTTTAGCGGTAACCCCCGAGGATTTCCTGGGTCTATCTCAGTATCTTTATTCCTGGTCAGTAGTATATTCTGCGCTGCCCTTGGGGAGCAATTTTCTGTGGTTAAACCTGGCTACATCTGATCCCTTGCTTCTGTTACCACTCTTGGTTGGGGGAACAATGTGGGTTCAGCAAAAGATGATAACGCCGACCACTGCTGACCCCAAGCAGCAGACGCAGAGCCGGTTGATGCTGTGGATGATGCCACTGATGTTTGCCTTCATCACTTTATCATTCCCCAGTGGTCTGGCTCTGTTCTGGGTGACCTCAAGTGTTATCAGGATTGCTATACAATACTTCGTTACCGGGTGGGGTGGCTTAGTCAAAGTAGCCACTCCCAAGTCACCTGACAGGGATAAAAAATATAGGAAACGAATTGCCCAGGTGGAGGAAAAAACTTCGGAGTATGCCGATACTGGTGCTGATATTGTTGAACCTACCTCTGGGCAAGAAGAAGGATTGGACTATGGACAGTCTGGAGATAACCGCCAAGACCGTGGACGAGGCGATTCAGCACGCCTTAAAGGAATTAGGCGTGAGCCGGGAAGAAGTAGAAGTCACCGTCCTAAAAGAAGGTAGGCCTGGCATATTGGGTTTAGGTAGTGAAGAGGCTAAGATTAAGGTGACGTCTAAGAAAGGTGATAATATAGCTGAGGCAGCTAGGAGCGTGTTGGAGTCACTGCTTAATATGATGGGGGTGAGCGCTACGGTAGTGCCTCAGGTTAGACCTTCTGGCGAGGGAGAGGAGGAAGCTACTCCGATTGCTTTTAATATAAAGGGTGAGGACTTGGGCATTTTAATTGGGCGGCGGGGACAGACCCTTTCTTGTCTGCAATATATTGTTAGGCTTATTTTAGCTCATCTGACGAAGTCTTGGGTGCCCATAACTATTGACGTGGAGGGATATAAGCAACGCCGCTATGAAGCGTTGCAAAGTTTGGCATGGCGCATAGCCGAACAGGTTAAGGCTAAGGGTACGCCATTTAGATTAGAGCCTATGTCGGCTTACGAGAGGCGTATTATCCATATTAGTTTAGCTGACCATCCTGATGTTACCACTCAAGGTGTGGGTGAGGGTGAGGAGCGCAGGGTAGTTATTCTTCTTAGGCAAGAGTAGCCTCGGTTGATTTACGTTGGGCATTCGTTTCTACAAGGTGGAATTTTAGAGGAAAGATTTTTGTTATGTTCCGTCCAGCGAGTAGTAAGGTGAATTTTGCACAAGTTGAGGAGAATATACTCGGCTTGTGGAAAGAGAAAAATATCTTTGAGCGGAGCATTGACAGCCGCCAGGGATGTCCTCGTTTTGTATTATATGAGGGACCACCTACAGCTAATGGTAGTCCAGGCATACATCATGTGCTGTCTCGTGTGTTTAAGGATGTTATCCCTCGCTATAAGGCAATGAAGGGCTATTATAGTCCGCGTATTGGCGGTTGGGATACGCATGGATTGCCGGTGGAGTTAGAGGTAGAAAGGGAGCTAGGTTTTTCGGGCAAGGCAGATATTGAGGAATATGGTGTTGACCGATTTAATGCCCACTGCCGAGAGAGCGTTTTTAGCTATCTCAAGGAATGGGAGGCAATGACCGAGCGGATTGGCTTCTGGGTTGACCTTGCGAATGCCTATGTTACCATGAAGAACGGCTACATTGAGAGCTGCTGGTGGGCAATAAAGCAGATGTGGGATAGGGGTTTAGTCTATCAGGGATACAAGGTTACTCCACACTGCCCCCGCTGCGGTACTTCACTGAGTTCCCATGAGGTTGCTCTGGGCTATCAAGATGATGTTGAAGACCCGTCGGTTTACATAAAATTCAGGGTTGTTAAAGGGTCCTTTGCCGGTTCTGAGGTTCGTGACCATCTTTTTAGCCTTCTCCACTCTTCAGATAAACCTGTTTATTTCTTGGCGTGGACAACGACGCCGTGGACACTACCGGGTAATACTGCTTTAGCTGTAGATGCTGAGGCTGATTATGTTTTACTTGAGGGAGATAAGGATTACCTCATTATGGCGTCACTGCGAGTAGGGGCTGTGGGGTTTGATGACTATAAGGTAGTGGAGAAGGTGCATGGAAGCGATTTAGTGGAGGTTGGGTTGAACAATGGAATTGAGTATGAGCCCTTGTTTAATCCCTCTGATTTTGGTGTGGAGAGGAGGCGTTTTCAGGAAAACACGGAGTTGCAGTTACGGGAAGCGGTTGAAAAGGTGACTTATCGTGTTATTGATGGCGGCTTCGTTTCCATGGAAGAGGGGACTGGTATTGTCCATATTGCTCCTGCATACGGTGAGGTTGATTATCAGGCAGGGGTGGAAAATGGTTTAGATTTTGTCCACCCGGTGGACTTGCAGGGTAAAATTGTCGGGAGCTATCCTTTTTCAGGCAAATTTGTCAAAGACGCTGACCCGCTTATTCTAGATGACCTTAAGTCAAGAGGACTTCTCTTTCGTAGTGAGAAGATTCGTCATACTTATCCCTTCTGCTGGCGCTGTGAATCGCCTCTTCTCTACTATGCCAAGCAGACTTGGTATATCAGGACAACAGCGGTAAAAGAAGGTCTTATTGCTGGGAATAAGGAGATAAACTGGTATCCCGAGCATATCAAGTATGGACGCTTTGGTGACTGGCTCCAGAATAACGTTGACTGGGCTTTCTCGCGGGAGCGCTACTGGGGCACACCGCTGCCGGTATGGCGTTGCGAAAATCTTGAATGTGGCCACTTGGAATGTGTAGGCAGTGTAGAGGAGTTAGAAGGTAAGCTTGGTTTCTCTGGGTTTAAGGAGCCGTTGGATTTACACCGTCCCTTTGTTGATAAATTGACCTTTGACTGTCCTAAGTGTGGTGGGCAGATGAAGCGGGTGCCTGAGGTAATTGACTGCTGGTTTGATTCAGGAGCTATGCCAGTAGCCCAACACCACTATCCGTTTGAGAATGGGACACTGCTTGAAGATGGGCGATTTCCTGCCGATTACATTTGTGAGGCGGTTGACCAGACTCGTGGCTGGTTTTATAGTCTGCATGCTATATCTACTCTGCTGTTCAATCGTCCATGTTTTGAGAATGTTATCTGCCTGGGGCATATCCTTGATGCCAAAGGGGAGAAGATGAGCAAGGCTAAGGGGAATGTGGTTGAGCCCTGGGCGATAATTAATAAATATGGGGCTGATGCTCTCCGCTGGTATTGCCTTACTGCTGCACCGCCGGGCAATGTACGCCGCTTTTCTGAGGATATGGTGGCTGAGGTAGTACGCCGCTTCTTGTTGACGTTATGGAATGTCTACTCCTTTTTTGTTACCTATGCTAACATAGACCAATTTATCCCTGGCTCGGGAGCTCCGTCATCAGAGCAATCGGAGCTTGATAAGTGGGTTATCTCTGAGCTTAATCAGCTTATATTTGATGTTGACTCGGCGCTGGATGCTTATAACCCAACTGAGGCGGGGAGGAAGATAGAAAGCTTTGTCAACGACCTATCTAACTGGTACGTGCGTCGGAGTCGCCGCCGCTTCTGGAAGAGTGAGAATGACGCTGATAAGCTATCGGCATACACTACGCTTTATGAATGTCTGGTTACACTGTCAAAGCTACTGGCTCCATTTACCCCCTTTCTAGCTGATGAACTGTATCAAAACTTGGTGTTAACAGCATTTTCTGAGGCTCCTGACAGCGTGCACCTAGCTGATTTTCCAGTGGCTGATATGAGTAAAATTGATAAGCAGTTAGCTGCTGATACCAGATTAGTAATGAAAATATCAAGTCTGGGTCGGGCAGCTCGGAGCCAAGCAGGCATAAAAGTGCGCCAGCCTTTAGCTCAGGTTGTGGTTAGTGTGGCAGGTAGTAATGAACAGAGAAGTTTAGAGCGGATGAAGCCTCAAATTTTGGAAGAGCTTAATGTAAAAGACTTGGAATTTAGGTCGGTTGGCGAAATAAAGAGACTTGATGTGGATAACTATGAAATCAGCGGGCTGGAACTTGACAAGGGACAAGACTTAAGAGCTCCCACGAGTGGGGGTGTTTATTATGCAGCTATTCCTAAAAAGATTTCTCCTGAGCTGGCTAGAGAGGGGCTGGCGCGAGAGATAGTGCACCGATTACAAATAATGCGCCGATCGGCTGGATTTGATATTGCTGACTATATTGTTACCTATTATCAAGGTGGGGATTATGTGAGGCAGGTGGTAGAAGATTTTGCCGAATATATCAAGCAGGAAACACTATCCCGGCAGCTTATTGAAGATATTCCTGAAGAGGGCGTCTTTACTGAAAGCCATAAGTTGGCTGGCTATGATATAGTATTGGGGGTAAAGAGATTAAGCTGACTCAGGGTGGTGGACTCTCGGTAAGCACAGCGTAGGTAATGGACTTAGTATCGCCCCGCCAATAGATTATTTTTATCCTTTGCCCAATTTGATAGGAGTGTATTGCTTGGATTAATTCTTCAGCGGTAGTAATTTCTCTATCTTCAAAGCTAACAATAGCATCACGTACCTCTAATCCGGCTTCATCGGCTGGACTGTCAGCAACTACTTCGCTGATAAATGCTCCCTTATCAACGGCTAAGTTGTACTTGTATTTCAGATATTGACTTACAGTGGATACCGCCACCCCAAGCCATGGGCGAATCACATAGCCATTCTGAACTAACTCCTCAATAATCGACATTGCCACCTTGCCACTTATAGCCCAGCCCATACCCTCTACACCGACCATAGCAATCTTGACGCTGGTGATGCCGACTACCTCTCCCCTCATATTTACTAGTGGACCTCCGCTGTTGCCTGGATTGATGGCAGCATCAGTTTGAATAAGGTCATATAGTGTTTGCCCTGATGATACCGGTAAAGAAACCCCTAAGCAACTAACAATCCCTTTGGTAGCACTTATCCCCAGCCCCAGTGAATTGCCGATAGCTACTACCCAATCACCGACCCTTAGTTCGGAAGAATCTCCTATATTAGCTGGCGGTAGATTTTGGGCATTAATCTTAACTACGGCTAGGTCAGTAAGAGAGTCAATACAGACTGTTTCCGCAGAAAAAGTTTCGCCATTAGCCAGAGTTACGGTGACACTCTCAGCGTCTTCGACCACATGATTATTGGTTACGATAATTCCGTCTTCATCTATAATCCACCCTGAGCCGGCGCCCTCCTCGGGTTGGTTGAAAATGTCGTAAGTTATAACGTTGATGGCTACCACTGAAGGCTTAACCTTAGCCACTACATCAGCAATGTTAGGTAGTACGGGGGCATCACTTTCTATAGGGGGTAGCGTCCAGTCGGGGTCGATTGGGGTAGCAGTATGGGAGGCTGGTGGGCTTGGTGGTGGTGTGATATCAATATCAGGCAACAGGCCGCAACCAGCATTCAGTGTCAGGGAGAGAATCAGGATAAGGGAACAAACTAAATGTTTTATATTTACCCTTTTCATTATTTTCATAATTATAGCTTCATTATATAGGCGAAATATTAATTTCCTGTTAATTTCCCTGTTCTTCTACCCTTTTATTGTAGCACTGGGGCAAAATTAGAGCAAAAATAAGGGGCTAGGTATAAACCCAGCCCCCTCATCTCGCTACTTGGCTAAGAGATTATTTATGCCGCAGGTACCTGGGGCAGTTCGAGCTGTGCCTTCCTCACTTCTTCCTCAGGATAGGCATAATCTTCAAGCTGCCCCGATAGGTAACGTTCGTAGGCAGCCAGGTCAAAATGCCCATGCCCGCTGTGGGCTATCAGGATGGTTTTTGACTCACCTGCTTCTCGGCACTTGAGGGCTTCATCAATAGCTACCCTGACATTGTGGCATGGCTCGGGACCGCTGATAATGCCTTCAGTGCGGGCAAACTTTACCCCTCCCTCAAAAGCGGCAGTTTGAGGAACAGCTACGGCTTCAACCAAGCCCATTTTATGGAGGTGGCATATAGTGGGTGCCATCCCGTGATAGCGTAGTCCACCGGCATGAATCGGGGGCGGGATAAAGCCGTGCCCCAGAGTATACATTTTAATCAGGGGAGTCATCCCGACCATGTCACCAAAATCATAGGCATAAAGCCCTTTGGTTACACTAGGACAGCTTTCCGGCTCACAGCAGATGATGCGCATGTCTGGCTTGGCTCCGCTAATCTTATCCCGAATCCAGGGGAAGAATTGCCCGGCAAAGTTTGAGCCACCGCCAATGTTGCCGACGATAATATCAGGGTAGGCGTCGGCCATTTCCATTTGCTTCCGGCATTCCTCGCCAATGATGGTCTGATGAAGCAGGACATGGT
>CAZMJZ010000003.1:0-27240 GCA_964566845.1 uncultured Dehalococcoidales bacterium
GGGTCTTATCACCAAACTGGAGGTCAGGGTGGTGAGCCTGGCAAAGATGTGCCTTGCCGACGATAGTGTGGTGTGGGATATTGGCGCCGGCTCAGGCGCGGTCTCTATTGAAGCATCTTTCCTCGCCAGAAAGGGTCGTGTCTTTGCTATAGAGAAGAACAGCGAGGATGTAGCCATTATCAGGGAGAATCTCCAGAATTTTAGAGCGTCCAATGTTCAGGTAGTTCAGACCCTAGCTCCAGATGGCTTGGGCGATTTACCCGACCCTACGGCGGTCTTAATCGGTGGTAGTGGTGGACAAATGGAAGGAATATTGGATATTGCTTGCCTCCGGCTCAAGCCGGGGGGACGTATCGTGATTAATGTTGTTACTCTGGAGAACCTAAATGCTGCTGTCGAGGGTCTCAAGGTAAGAGGATTTACCGCCGAAGTAACGCTCATTAACATAGCTCGCAGTCAGGATATAGCCAATCTTACTCGTCTTGAGGCGCTGAATCCGGTGTTTGTAATAACCGGACGGCGGGAGGCGGAAAGTTGAATGAAAGTGGACAATAAGAAGCCGGAAATAGGGCGGCTCTATGGGGTGGGGGTAGGGCCTGGAGACCCCGAGTTAATCACTGTTAAGGCGCAGCGTATTCTTTCTAAGGTATCGGCGATTTTTGTACCTCAAAAGGGTACCGGGCACGAAAGCTATGCTCGCTCAATCATAAGCGGCTTGCTGGCGGGTACGGCTCAAAAGGTGGTGGAGTTGGTATTCCCAATGCAGAAGAGTGCATTAGAGCCATATTGGCAAAAAGCAGCTGAGGAAATCTGGCAGCACCTTGCCCAGGGAAAAGACTGTGCTTTCGTCACCGAGGGTGATCCCCTTCTCTATGGGACATTCGTCTATATCCTTTCTATCTTCCAAGAGCGCTATCCGGAAGTGGTCATCGAGGTAATTCCTGGCGTTTCCTCCATCAATGCGGCCGCAGCAAGGGCTGTGCTCCCGCTTTCCAGTGGTGGGGAAAGAGTGGCGATTATTTCGGCTACTTACGAAGACAATGCTCTTAGGGAGATACTTGAAAGCTTCGATACTGTGGTTCTGCTCAAGGTGAATACTGTCTTTGATAGAATTCTGGATGTTCTGGAAGAGATGAAATTGGTAGATAGGTGTATCTATATTAGTAGATGCACTACCAGGGATGAGGAAATAGTCAGGAATATAAGGAACTTGAGGGGTAAGAATTTAGATTATCTTTCCCTCTTGATTGTGAGGAGATGACAATGGCAGTTCAGGTTTATTTTATTGGTGCTGGCCCCGGTGACCCCGAGCTAATCACTATTAAAGGGAGAAGGATTATTGAGGAGGCGGATGTCATTATTTATGCCGATTCGCTAATCGATCCCAGAGTCTGCTCTTTTGCCCGAAAGGATGCTGAGATTCACGGGAGTGCCTCCATGACATTGGATGAAATAATGGAGATTATCTTAAGCGCTGTAAAGCGGGGCAAGACAGTAGCTCGACTTCAAAGCGGTGACTCAAGCATATACGGTGCTCTCCAAGAACAGATGGTGGTACTGGAAGAGCATGGCATCAAATATGATATTGTCCCCGGGGTAAGCTCCCTCTGCGCTGCCGCTGCCTCTTTGAGGACAGAACTTACCATCCCCCAGCTTTCTCAGACAGTTATCATTACTCGAACAGGGGGCAGGACTCCGGTCCCGGAGAAAGAGAGTCTAAGGAATCTGGCAACCCACCAAGCTACACTGGCTATTTTCCTCAGCGTGTCTCTTATAGAAAGGGTGGTGGAGGAACTCTGCGATGGTGGCTACTCAAGTGAGACCCCAGTCGCTGTAGTCTACAGAGCGAGTTGGAATGATGAGATTGTAATACGCTCTACCTTGAAGGATATAGTGAAGGAAGTGCGCGCACTGGGTATAAAGAGACAGGCACTGATATTGGTAGGTAGCATTTTGGACTCTGTGGAGAGAAAAGGTTACCACTCCGAGCTTTACCACAAGAATTTCAGCCACGGATATCGTCAAAGGAAGCTATGAGATTTAAGATAGCCATCGTTGCTATAACAAAGAACGGCGTTGAGCTTGGGCAAAGGCTAACTAATCTCCTCCCGGGAAGCCATTTATATGTCCCAGCAAAATTTTCTTCTGAGCCGAAAGCAGGAAAATATTCTTTTCAGGAGTCGGTGAAAGAGGTGGTGAGGAAGATATTTAGTGAGTATGAGAGTCTGGTTCTCATCATGGCTGTAGGTGTTGCTGGTCGCCTACTGGCTCCAGAGCTCAAGGGCAAGGATAAGGATCCTGGAGTGGTAGTGCTAGATGAGAAGGGTAAATTTGCAGTAAGCCTTCTCTCAGGACACAGGGGGGGGGCTAACCATTTAGCAAGCAAGATTGCCTCTGTTATCAGTGCCCAGCCAGTTATCACCACGGCATCAGAAGTGGGTGAGACAATCGCCGTCGACCTTCTGGGGCAGGAGTTCGGGTGGGAACTGGAGAGTGAAGCCAATGTCACTAAAGTGAGTGCCGCTATAGTCAACGGTGAGGAGGTGGGAATCTATCAGGATACCGGTGAGAGTGATTGGTGGGGAGGAAAGCTCCCTGAGAATGTTCTTAAATTTTCCAGCTTTGAAGACCTGGGCAGGTCCAATTGCCCAGCAGCACTGGTCATCACTGATAGGCTTTTGGGAAAGGAACATCAAGCAGTGCTTGATAGAGCGGTACTATACCGTCCTAAGAGTCTGGTGGTTGGCATCGGCTGCAATCGAGGAGTAACCTGCTCTAAAATAGAGGAAGCTATCACTAAAGTTCTCCTAGAGCATGGACTCTCTATCAAGAGTATAAGGAATATAGCAACTATTGACTTAAAGAGGGATGAGCGGGGTCTCTTGGAATTTGCCCGGAAGCGCGAGCTGCGGGTGGAATTTTTTACCAGAGAAGCTTTGAGCCAAGTGAAGTTTCCATCTGTCCCATCGGCTGCGGTATTAAGGTGGGTGGGAACGCCGGCGGTATGCGAGCCAGCGGCATTAATGAGCAGCGAAAGCCACCATCTGGTAGTTTCTAAGACGAAATTAAATGGTGTCACCATCGCTGTAGCCCGGGTGCCGTTCAACGGCAGTAAAAAACAGGAAAAAGGCAAACTTTTTTTAGTAGGGATTGGACCCGGTGCACCGGAACAGATGACTTTCAAGGCAAGGGAAGCTCTTGCCCGGAGCACTGTGGTTGTAGGATACAAGACCTACGTTAAGTTAATCGAACAATTTCTATCTCGAAAGAAGGTCGTCGCTGGTGGCATGGGAGGAGAGGTTGAAAGGATGAAAAGGGCAGTTGGTTTGGCAAAGGAAGGCAAAACAGTAGCTGTGGTTTGCAGTGGGGACGCCGGCATCTATGGCATGACTGGACTTGTTGGTGAGATAATGCAACAACAGGGATGCCCTAACAAGTTCGAAATAGAGGTGATACCCGGTGTGCCATTTCTCTGTGCCACTGCTTCTCTGCTCGGTGCTCCCGTGATGCATGATTTCGCCTCAATCAGCCTCAGTGACCGGTTAACACCTTGGCGAGTTATTGCTCAGCGACTTCGCATGGCAGCCAAAGGGGACTTCGTTATAACTATCCTTAATCCTAAAAGTAAGGAACGGCAACAGCAGCTTGCCGAGGCTAGGAAAATTATTCTGCGATACCGTAGTCGCTTTACCCCGGTTGGTATTGTTGATAATGCCTATCGCCAGGGTCAAAAGGTAACCATAACCGACCTAGAACACATGCTGGATTTTGAGATTGGCATGACCACTACTGTAATTGTAGGCAACTCGACTACTTTTACCTTTAACAAGTGGATTGTGACTCCCCGTGGCTACCGGTCAAAGTACAAGTTGGGAGAAGGCGAGAACAAATACAAGTCTGATGATATTGTTGCGTTAGAAAGGAGAGGCAAATGACGGAAAAAGAAATTCCACTAAGTATTGAAGGGATAAAGGCAAAGATTATCTATCACACTTATCAAGGTTTTGAGGTGAAGACACTGCTTCTTTCCCTGGAAGAGAAACATCGGGTTCTTAGTACCAGGGAGGGATACAAAGAAGTGAGCTTTGTAGCTAACCACTATAATTCCCGTCCCTTATGGGATTACATGCACCGGCACCGCCAGGAATTTGAAAAATGGCTTCCCGATATACTAGGTATTTCCCCCGAAAGGATTGCTTTCATGTCCACAGCAGCTGATATGGATAATCTGGCTGTCTGCGAGAGTAATTATCAGGAATTTAAGGTATTCTGCCTGGCTACGGCAGGGGCAAAGGATAATGCTCAAAGGCTGGGTGTGGATAAGGCTAGTCAAGTGGAAAGGGATGACGAGTTTGAAAGTCTATCCGGGACGATAAACCTTATCCTTTTAACCAATGCCACCTTAAGCGATGGGGCTATGGCTCGGGCTATCATCACAGCTACCGAAGCCAAAACTGCTGCCCTTCAGGATATGGATATCAGAAGCACATATACTCCCGAAAATCAGGCAACCGGCACCGGGACTGACAACATGATAGTTGTCTCAGGGGAGGGTCCTCTGGTAAAATATACTGGCGGGCATGCCAAGATGGGAGAACTGATTGGTATAGTAGTGAAGAGAGCAGTGGCTGAAGCCATAGAGAAGCAAAACGGAGTAACTTTGTGAGTATTCCTAGGCTGGTAATCGGAGGCACAAGCAGCGGGGTGGGTAAGACTACCATTACCGCAGGGCTCATTGCTGCCTTAAGAGAGCGTGGTTTACGGGTACAGCCCTTCAAGTGTGGTCCGGATTATATAGACCCCAGCTACCATTCTCTGGCATCAGGCTTGTCCTGTCGCAACCTTGATAGTTGGATGCTTTCTGAGAAAGCACTCATTGAGCTTTTCACTCATGCCACTGGGGAGGCTAGTATCGCTGTGGTGGAGGGGGTAATGGGACTCTACGATGGGCGAAACGGGTTGGAGAGTGCTGGTAGCACAGCGGAGATTGCCAGATGGCTCCGGGCTCCGGTGATTCTGGTGATGAATGTAGCCAAGATGTCAGGTAGCGCCGCCGCAATTGCCCTCGGTTACCGCCAGCTCGACCCAGACCTAAATCTAGTTGGCGTCATCCTGAATAATGTTGGTAGTTCCAGTCATCTGCGCTGGGTGACCGAGGCGGTTGAAAAGAAGTCAGGGGTTTCTGTACTTGGTTACCTACCGAAGAAAGATGAGATGCGTCTTCCCGAACGACATCTGGGACTTGTGCCTACTGCTGAGACTGGAGAACTCAGTGAATACATGGAGAGGTTAAGGGAGCAGGTCGAGTCAACAGTGGATGTAGCCACCATTCTACGCTTGGCTGACACGAAGGAACCGCTGCCACAGGTTACGGAGGGCAAGCTCTTCCCCTCACAGGCAGAACCGGTGCAAGTCACCATCGCCGTGGCACATGATGAGGCGTTCAGCTTCTATTATCAGGACAACCTTGACCTCCTGGCTGCTTGGGGAGCGGAGCTAAGATTTATCAGTCCCTTACATGATGCCAACCTGCCATCTGATACTCGGGGAGTCTATATCGGTGGCGGCTTTCCTGAGATGTATGCCAATGAGCTTGAGGCGAACACTGGATTCAGGCGAGCTCTTGTAGAAGCCGCCGAGGCAGGCATGCCTATTTATGCTGAATGTGGTGGGTTGATGTATATCTCACAGGGCATAATTGACTTTGAAGGCGGTAAGCATGCTATGGTCGGTCTTGTTCCAGGCTGGGCAGAGATGCAAAAAAAGCGGGCGAGAATGGGCTATGCCGTAGCTGAAACACTGGAAAGCAGCATCATTGCCCGGAGAGGTGAGAGGTTGCGTGGGCACCTCTTCCACTGGTCAAAGCTGCAGGGACCAACTGAGAGAGCAGCCTACCGAATCCTTGAACCTGAAGAGCAGTTGGAGGGCTTTATTCTTGGACCTGAGTCCAACATTTTGGCATCGTATCTTCACCTTCACTTTGGCAGCGAGCCTTCGCTGGCAAAGCGATTTGTGGAGTCCTGTGTTCAGTGGGGGAAACGAGAGAGAAGTTATTGAAAATGGAAGATATAATTATTCTACTCTCGGTGCTGAGTACCGGTCTCACAATAGGTGAGTTTCCTTTTTCTGAGTACCCCGTGCTCTGGTTAGGGAAAGTCAACTCACCAGAGGGGAGTAGGTGATTAAGATGCGGGCTAAGACCTTAATGATACAGGGAACTGCCTCCTCTGTGGGCAAGAGTGTCTTGGTAACAGCTCTCTGCCGTATATTCAGGCAGGATGGTCTCTCTGTTGCTCCCTTTAAGGCGCAGAATATGGCGCTTAATTCCTTTGTTACCAGAGAGGGAGGAGAGATGGGGCGTGCCCAGGTAGTGCAGGCGGAGGCAGCAGGCATTGAGCCTAGCGTGGATATGAACCCGGTACTTCTTAAGCCGGAGGCAGATGCTAGGTCTCAGGTAATCATTCACGGTAAGGTAGCAAGAACTATCTCTGCAAAGGGATATTATGATTATACTCGTCATTTACTAAAGGTGGTGGAAGACTCGCTATACCGCCTCCTTTCTATTTATGATATGGTGGTCATTGAGGGGGCAGGAAGTCCGGCGGAGATGAATTTAAAAAAGAGGGAAATAGTCAATATGCGGATAGCCAAAATGGCACATGCCCCTGTTCTCCTAGTGGGAGATATTGATAAGGGAGGGGTCTTTGCCTCGCTTGTTGGCACTCTGGAGTTGCTGGAAGAAGATGAGCGTGACTACATCAAGGGCTTTATTGTCAACAAGTTCCGTGGTGATGTCAGATTGCTCCGTCCGGGACTTGAGCTTCTTGAGAAGCGCACGGCAAAGCCTGTCCTTGGTGTAGTGCCTTACTTCCGAGGCATCGCCATTGCCCAGGAGGATTCAGTCTATCTTGAGCAGGGGGTAGAGAGTCCACCCTCGTCTGACCTAGACATTGCTATTATTCATCTTCCCCATATCTCAAACTACGATGATTTTGACCCTCTGGAGGAGGAGGGTTGCCGGGTGCGCTATATATCTCATCCTTCTGAAATAGGCGTCCCTGATTTTATCATCCTGCCCGGCACCAAGAGCACGGTTAGCGACCTCGTTTTCTTATGGCGGTCGGGGTTGGCTGAAAATATTATTCAGCAGGCGAGAAACGGGACCCCGGTGGTTGGTATTTGCGGTGGCTACCAGATATTGGGCAGAAGCCTCCGTGACCCCAACGGAGTGGAGTCAACCGAGGGGAGTGTTCTGGGGTTGGGTCTGCTAGATGTGGTAACTACATTCGTTTCGGAGAAAGCGACCACCCAAGTTAAGGCACGGGTAGTTGCTGACCGGGGACTGCTTGAAGGGATGAAAGGGAGGGAACTTGTAGGCTATGAGATACACATGGGACATACCAAATGTGATGGAGATATGAGCGCCTTCAATGTCTTTGAAACGCCTCAGGGAAGGGTTGATTATTTTGATGGCACGCTTAATGCTCAGGGCACAGTATTGGGAACCTACATACATGGCTTATTCCACAACCTTGACTTTAGACAAACCTTGCTTAATTCCTTACGTCAGGACCGCGGATTGCCTGAGAGGCAGGGTACTACAGTGGTGGAAAAGGAGAAGCATTATAATAAGTTGGCAGCACTGGTGCGCAACAGCCTGGATATGTCTGCCGTCAATAAAATAGTGGAAGCGGGCATCAATGAGTAGCACGACGAACGAAGAGGCTTCAAGGGGACTGATTCAGGTCTATACCGGTAAGGGCAAGGGTAAAACCACGGCGGCGCTGGGGCTGGCACTCAGGGCAGTGGGACAGGGAATGAAGGTTATTTTCATTCAGTTTGTAAAGGGTGACCATAACTGTGGTGAGCATCTTTTTGCCGCTAAATACCACCCCTTTAATATAGTGGAACTGAACATTGGAAACAGCTTTACCCAAACTCTGGATGAGCTCCGTCCAGTAACACAGCAGACCCTAGCCTTTGCTGAAGAGGCAATAATTGGTGGTAGCTATGATATGGTCATCCTGGATGAGATATTCGTTGCCAAGAAAAAGGGGCTGGTAAGCACTGAGCAGATAAAGAATTTAATGAACAAAAAGCCTGAAGGAGTGGAACTAGTTTTGACCGGGCGTGGTGCCCCTGAGGAAATCATCCAGCAGGCAGACCTGGTTACAGAAATGCTAGCAGTTAAACATCCCTTCACTACGGGCATCACCAGGCGGAGGGGTATTGAATGCTGATGGCTTTTTATGTTAGCTAAAAAATTCTAATGGGGCTTGACTTCGAATGAGCTAAAAATAAAGTCCAGGTCTTCTTGTAAAGCAGAGACCTTCGTTTGGGGGAAAAGCTCCTCGTTTATATCAAACATCACCTTGGTTTCATCTCTAGCCGAACCAACGATGTGTACCCTGATGCACCCCTTTTCAGCTTGACCTGCCTCAGCTTGCAACTTGAATGTTAGTGTTCCTCGAGAAATGAATGATGACGAATCACTTGCCAACGAGTATGTTTCCAGTCTTGCCTCATCCACAACCACACCCTGCTTCAGAGTGAAATCTTTTATTTCATCATATAGCAACTCAGGGTTTACCTCTTTATATGTTTTCCTAATCTGCATCTCTCCCCTTTCCTTATACTATCTCGCCATCTTTTTACAGCCTTATGATAAACTTTTAGAGATTTTTGTCAAGTAATTAGGTGCGGTTATGTAAAGTTAGACCAATATTCTTTCCATTTAGCCTTAGACATCGGGGCTGCGCCTTCTTGGGTATCAAGGCGCCAATAGGGCATCTGAGCACACATTCCCCACATGACTCACACCTGAATTTGGCATAAAAAGAGGATACCGAATAACTTAGCCCTTCACTTAAGTTCCTTTATTATCCTTGCCACATATCTAGCAATGGCAGGGGAAGCAGTAAGCCCCGGAGATTCTATTCCGATGAGATTTATTAAGCCAGGGAAACCTATTTTATCTTCATGTGAGATGATAAAATCTCTGAAAACTTCCCTTGGAGACTGAAGCTTGGGTCTTATCCCAGCAGAGTCGGGCTCCAAATCTTCAAGCTCAAGAAGAGGAAGGAATCTCTTGGCGAATTCGTAGAAAGCCTTCTTCTGGGTTCCATCAACACTGTAATCTATCTCATCAACATAGCGGGCATTGGGACCGAGTCTCATCCTACCGTCAAGACCTAGGTTGATATGAATCCCCAGTCCAGCCTGCCCCGGAATAGGATAGATGAGCCTTTCTACAAAGTGCTTTCTATTTGAGTTCAGGCTGAAGTATTCGCCTTTACAATAATGAAGTTTGTAACCTACCTGAGCAATATCTATTCCGGCAAGCTTAGCTATTTTGTCAGAGTTTAAACCGGTGGAGTTTACCAAAATGCCAGCAATAAAAGATGAGATTCCTTCGCGGTCCTTTATTTGTATTCTATGCCTGGTCCCTGTATTTTCTATTCCGATTACCTCAGTATTAAAGACAATCTCAGCTCCTCTTCTCTTGGCTTGGCTGTAGAAAAATTTCATCAGGGAATAGACATCAATAACGCTTGTGCTGGGAGAGAGTAGTCCGGCTCTTCCTTCTACGTTTGGCTCGAGTTTTTTAAGCTCTTCTCGAGAAAGAAGCGTTAAATCTTCAATACCGTTTCTTTCTCCCTGTCGATAAATCCTTTCAAGCTCCTTGACTTCGTTTTCATTGACGGCTACTATAATTTTCCCTAGCTTTTTATAGCCTATGCCATGCCTGTCACAAAGCTCATAAAGAAGGTTCTTCCCCTCTACACAGAGCTTCGCCTTTAGAGAATCCTCGGGGTAGTAGATGCCAGTGTGAACAATCTCACTATTTCTGGTGCTTGTCTCAAGCCCAAAGGTATGGTTCTTTTCGAAGATAATAATCCCCTTATCCTCTTGCGCTAGTTCAGCAGCTATGGCAAGTCCAATAACACCGGCTCCTATAATAGCCACATCAACTTCGGCAGGCATTTCCCCAATTATCCTTCTCCAACTTTCTTCTAATCCCTCTTCCGTAATAACTCCAATTTTATACTTTCATTACCTGCGAGTTTAACGTCTCAACCAAGGGTCCCACCTAATTACCAGTCTGCTGTAGGAAGGGTCAGGGAACTTTTCCTTGAATATACGGTAGTAGTAGAGTTCGGCTAGCGAGTTGAACCGAAAGCCGGAGTCAGCCCGGGGATTACGATTAAGCTCTTCCTGAGAAATCCTCTGCTCTGCAATTTTCCTGGTGACCTTATCAATGCCAGACCCGCTGGCAAAGGGGGCTTTAATACGGTGGGCAATGCTTTCAGGCAGGTCTGCCGCAAATGCCTGACGCAGAATCCATTTCTCAATCTTGTCAGGGCCAAACTGCTTCCACTCGTGTGGAATGTTACGGCAGAAATTGGTTACATGTCTATCGAGGAAGGGAGGGCGGTACTCAATACTATGGGCATTGAAGGCACGGTCTAACCGTTGCAAGCCAGTGTGGTAGGCGTTGGATATTAGATAATCGGTCACTTCGTCTACCTCGGCTTCAGAGCTAGCTCGCTTCAGTTCGTGATAGCCGCCAAGGAATTCGTCGGACCCTTCCCCACACAGCATGCATGTGGCACCATTCTCAGCAGCAAACTGCGCTGCTAGATAGTGAGCAACAGCACCATGAACACAGGAATCCTCAAATGATTCCAGGTAATAGATGGCATGGGGCAAGACTCTGGCGACATCGTCACTGGTGCATATCTTTTCGTGATGATTACTGCCGATAAGCCCGGCCATTTCCCGAGCCCGGGGCATATCCCCCTGATCGGACATACCAACAACGAAAGTATTGATGCCAGGACGGTATTTTGTAGCCAGGAGGGTGATGACACTACTATCAAGACCACCACTGAGAAGTGTACCGTCAACAGCACCGTCTGACATACAGCGCTTGATTGCTATTTGTAGACGCTCTCGGAGTATTTTTGCCGCTTGTTGAGGGGTTTCGAAGGAGGGAGCAGGCTCAGATGGCTTGGGATACGGCTGGAAACCACTCTTGAGGGTGAATACCTGTCCCGGTGTAAATTCTTTTACCTCAGTGACTACATCTAGCAGTCCCTTTGCCTCAGAGGAAAAGTAGAGTTCGCCATCCTGATATCCATAGTATAGTGGATGGGACCCGATATGGTCCCGCACTAGTATCAAGTCGGAGCCGGTGGCTATAGCAAAGGTGAAATCGCCATCCAGCTCTTGAGGAAGGTTAACCCCTGACTTTTGGTAGCTGTTGAGTAGGACATCAGCAGAGTTGGTGAGTAATGCCTCTTCCCGAAAAAGGTGACCATCAAGGACAGCAGCGTCGTCTCCAGTTGTGGTATGCACTCTAGCTTCTGCTTCAGCCTCTGATTTGAGCAAGCAACACCCCAGCGTGGCGAGATTTCCTTCTTTTATCCAGGTGTGCACAGGACCGCGATGCTTGAGACGGGAGAGCATTACCTCCACCGCTCTCCTTTTCTTTGAAGTAGTCCCTGCTATCCCAGCCATTTGGTTAATCTCCTCTCTTACCTTGTAGCCAGCCCGAGGTCTAATCTAACCTGAAGAAATCCAATGGTTCCTTCTTTAAAGACGCTTGTCTGAGACCGTTTATTTGATCGAATTGCGGGTCTAACTCCCTAGAATCTCCATGGCCTCTTCCCTGTAGGCATCCATTAGATAGGGTATTCCAGTGACTTTAGCGCATTCTTCGGTCAGAGACATAAGCTCACGCCGGGTAATCGCAGGCACACTAAAGCACCTTGCCCCTGCCATCAACTGCTGCAACCCTATCTTGATCTTATCAACGTAGCTGTAGATTCCTATGGAACCCAGAGGGATATTCTCTATTTCATCAGCGCCTACGATATTCTTAACGTCTTCGTAGCAGACGAATATCTCTTCCGTCGTTGAGCCAAATTGCTTAACTGTATTCGGCAACTCGCCATCCTTTATCCACTCATAGATATTCTTGCCAACTATACCCGGAATCATCAAAGCCCGCCCCATGCATACTGCCTTGGTAAAAGGAGCACCAAGGGCAAGCGCCTTGAATATACCATCTTCACTACTGAATCCACCGGCAAAGGCTATATCAGGTACTCGCTCGCCTCTATCAGCCAACTTTTGGCAAAACTCGTAAGCTGCCGCATGCAGGTAGAGACTTGGCATCCCCCATTCTTCCATCATGCGCCAGGGGCTCATACCAGTTCCACCGGGGGCACCGTCTATCGTAAGCAGGTCTATTTTAGCTTTCGAGCCCCACTTGATAGACATAGCCAGCTCACGCAGACTATAGGCACCGGTTTTCAAGGTAATGCGTTTGAAGCCCAGGTTCCTTAAGCGCTGAACTTCGGCGTAGAAACTCTCTTCACCGATAAAACCGAGTCGGCTGTGGCGTTCAAATTCCTTAAGAGAGCCATCCCTATAAGCCGCTTGGCTCACTGAATCTGAAGGATCAGGGGTGATAATATATCCTCGTTTCTGGAGTTCTAGTGCCCGTTCCAAGCTATTGACCTTAATCTCTCCGCCGATACATTTCGCGCCCTGCCCCCATTTTAATTCAATGGTGTCTAGACCATGCTTCCTGCTGACGTATTCAGCAACACCCAATCTGGAATCCTCTACGTTTATCTGTACCAGGATTTGGCCGTACCCCTGATGGTAGCGCCGATAGATCTCGATTCGGCGGTCCATATCTGGCGCTAAACTAACCTTACCATTTGAATCAAGCTCAAGCTGTGGGTCGATACCACAAACATTTTCGCCACAGACCAATGTAATCCCGCTGATGGCAGCGCCAACAGCAAAATGGGCCCAGTTCTTACGGGCTATCTCTGTAGAACCCAGAGCGCCAGTGAAGATAGGAACCTTCATCTTGACTTTTATGTCCACGCCATATTCGGTCTCGGTATTCACCGCTGGGAAAATTGCAGTATCGGAGTTACCAATAACGCCTGCGGGTAGTCCTTTGGCTCCTAAGGCATATCCCTGTATATTAAGATGTGAGTAATCAACGGGATAGTCCTTGTCGCCTCCAGCAGTGACTTCACCGTATGGTCCGGGATAGATTAGCTCTCTCCCGCGAAAAGTTGCCTTGAATACCTCGCAGTTTCCCGTGCAGCCGTCAAGGCAACGGGTGCAGAGACCACTCATAGGAACTACACTTCTGGAACGATTGGCCGTCCTGGTTGCATCATTTGCATTGGGTCGTCGCAGATTCATTACGGACACTCCTTTTCTTGTGTGTACTTTTTCGGATTGTTACTTAGTGGTACAGTAAAAGGATACCACTTCTTAACCCCACCCTACAAAGCAAATTGCCTTCCTAGTGAGGGGATCAGCGGCTATTTGTGCGTATAAGCCGTTGGCCGACAAAGGAACATCAATTAAATGTACAACATCTCTAAAGCCAGCCATGTCGGGTAAGATGTCGGTGAGAATGTTACGTGAATTTGTAAAGAAATCATTATTGAATTGGGTTTCCGAATCATTCGGGTAAACCGGCAAATACATAATCTGTGCCTCGACTAAATCCTGGAAGAAGTGGGTTCCGTATGATACTTCTGGGATATGGCCTATCTCCTCGCGGGCAATCTCTATGAGAACATTAGTATTATCAATATCTGAGTACCCAACATTTATGCCGAGGTCTATATTGTTACTACCCCATCTTCCAGGCCCCATCATTATTATCTTGCCTTCAATAATTGACGGGTGCTTATTGATACGGCCGACCACTCGTCCTAGAGATTTCTTGATTTCCATTGACGGTATTTGGGCATATCTCGATGGGTCTATATACAATATGTAACGTATGTTTTGAACAATACCGCCACTTATAAACCTGCTGGACTTGAATAATGTAAGTTCGCGTGATATGCCATCAGGTAGTTTCACAGGGCCTATTGTTCCGGGTAATGGAAGCGACCTGCATTGCAACAAATTTATTCTAACATCACCTTTCGAGTTTATATGAGCAGTAAATTCCGTGTCTATAGGATAGCCATACTTTTTTTCCAGTCTGGTCAGTATTTCATCCATAACCCTAATTAAGGATGTCCGGCTGATAAGATTGTCAAAAGTCAATACAAGGTCTTTTACCGATTCACGTGGGCAAATGCCAATTATATCGCGTGTGTAACCTTCAGACATTAAGGATGCAATTAAGTACAGGTTGGGATAATCGCAGTCGGCAAGTGTTTCCACGACAGGTAGAGTCAAAAACTCATTTGACTGCAAGTCAAGTACGTCCGCGTTATGTTGAGAGTACTTGGCTATCTTTACACCAACCTCAGGCCTGAGTTGAGGGTGGCTGATGGCGAGCATTCTTGTATAGTCTCCACCAACACGGTTAACCGCGCGAGTTCCCAGACCAAATACCAGGCGTATCATGCCTTTCTGTGGGTCAATACGGCTAGTCCACACATAGAGATTCCTAGAAAAAGCAACACCGGCAAGGCTAGGAAAGAAATAATTCTTGTAAGGCATTCCAGATACACGTTGTACCAGTATTGCCATTTGTTCATCGCTTTCGCTTAGCCCTTGCTTATACCGGTATGAAATTGCATCGGGGTTCAATGCACTAGCATATACTAGCTTCACTATACGGACAAAATCTTCCATTCGGTCTTCGGGACCACCCTGGTTAGCGCAAAACTCGCTGCGATATTTACCGGCAAATGCATTTCCGAAGCTATCCTCCAGGAGGCTGCTTGACCTGACTATTATCGGCGCCTGGCCGAAATAGTCCAGCATATCGCGAAATTTCTCAATTATCTCCGGTGGGAATTCTCCGTTGAGGAATTGTTGTTCAATCTCCTTAAATTGTTCCTGTGATATTTGACCATCTTTTGTAATCTGTAACCGAGGTTGAAACAGGTTGTTGTTTACCAAAAAGGTGAAAAAAACGTCTGAGCCAATGTAGAACGAATCGTGCGCTTCCAAAACTTGTGAAAAATCTATTTCGCCGCTCTCTGCCAGCAGCATACGTCTTGCGAGCAGCATACCGGCAGCTTTGCCACCGATACGGCCGGATCCTATCAGCCGGTCCCTGATACCGATGAGGTCATCCACGGTAAAATACTCATCAGAAAGTTTGTTGAAGGCTGGATGACCCCCGATCATCATTCGTATAAGCTCGTGCTTGAGGGACATAATTTCTGGCTTGTATTCGATTAGATTTTCACCTGCTTGCCGATACTGTATCAGCTTTGCATAAACGCTTTCCCAGGGAGCAATAGAGCTTTTGTCTAGACTGAGCGGATGTTTATGAGCTGTTGACGATACTGCGGCTGCTTCTCCACTCCGAAAGAGGGGGCTCCAGCCTGCTTCCGAAATAAGATGTGGTAAAAACATCTGTGAAGTGTATCGGCCCCATACCTTTAATGGGTGTATGTACGTCGCGTTTTCTACATGGTAAATATCGATCAGTATCTGGGTTGTATCTCTAATTCTGGCAACAGCGGTGTGGGCATGTTGGCCACGAGTTAACGCAAAATAGGCTATTGAACCCAGTTCTAAAACATAAGGGCAAATAACCTGAAAAAAGTTCGCTAAAAGTTCATCGGTGGCCCACTTGGCAACTAGGTCAGATAAATTATCGAATATGTAACAAACATCCCTTCCTCTTTCCTCGATAATGCTATGCACTTTTCCGCTGAAAAAATCGAATCCTGGCGCTGGGTCAATCTCAATGATAGTTAAGTCAGGGCGAGCCTCAATAATCTGTGAGTGAGAAGCAAACCTTACGTAAGTGCAGTCACGCCCGTCAATAATTGCCTGGCCTGCAAATGACTGAGCAAAATAGGAGTAATCTTTCAAGTCATCAACTTGCCAGACTATATTGTCACCAGGGAGAAATCCTTGGAGAAGTTCATCGAGATCAGTAATTCCGCTGTTGATTTTTTCTGTTTTCACTTCTTCATCTTTTAGATTTAATCGTCATACTAACTGCAAGAACGGGATAAGAGCCAAAGTAAGATGTCTCCCGCTTATATTGCATAATCGTTTCGTTTATTGAAGGGGGTATGGAACTTATAAGTTGACCCCCAGAGCTGTTATCCGACAGAAAGATACAGATACACCTTGGACAGATTTGAAAGACTCCAACCATGAAACACACTATATGAAATTGGAAACTCCGTTGTCCACGACGAACTAAACCCAACCACGGAGTTTCATTGCTTCAACTACACGTTTGACAGCTAGTACATATGCTGCTTGTCTCATGTTTAAATTATATTCTTTGCTAGTATTAAGCACTGAATGATAAGCCTCCACCATTTTTTTCTCTAAACTCGTATATACTTGCTGTTCATCCCAGGAGTACATATACGAGTTCTGCACCATCTCAAAATATGAAACTGTCACTCCACCGGCATTGCATAAGAAATCAGGTATCATATGCACACCATTCTTATACAAGATGGCATCTGCTTCTGGTGTAGTTGGACCATTGGCCAATTCAGCAACAATTTTTGCTTTAACATTAGGAGCATTCTTTTCAGTTATGACATTCTCTAAAGCTGCGGGAATAAGTATGTCGACTTCGAGCTCTAGGATTTCTTCATTGGTAAGACATTTAGCATTTGGCAAATTGACTACGGAACAGGTATCAAGCTTACATTCACAAACTGCCTCCACATCAAGACATTCGTCGTCGCATATACCCCCTTGGCTGTCACTAACAGCAACTACCTTGCCCCCAAAAAGCTCTTTGAATAGCAGCGCTGCATTGCTTCCAGCATTCCCAAAACCTTGTATCGCAATGGTAGCTTTGCTGAGGTCTATCCCCAACACCTTAGCAGCTTCACGTATTGCATACATCCCACCCCGAGCTGTGGCATCAGCCCTTCCGGCAGAGCCACCTAGGCTAATCGGTTTACCAGTAATAACGCCAAATTGATTCTTGGCATAGACCTTTGAATACTCATCCATCATCCATGTCATTATCTGGGGAGTGGTATAAATATCAGGAGCAGGGATGTCTTTATCTGGTCCTATGAACGGGTTTAATACCCGTATATATTCTCGACTTAGGCGTTCCAGTTCACCCAAGGACATTTCCTTAGGATTACAAATAACACCACCTTTTCCTCCTCCAAGTGGCAAATTGAGAAGAGCACATTTCCATGTCATCCAGGCGGCAAGTGCCCGCACAGTATCAATCGTTTCATCTGGATGAAATCTAATCCCTCCCTTAGTTGGACCTCTGGAATCATTATATTGAACTCTGAATCCTTGAAATACTTTGACGGAGTTGTCATCCATACGGACCGGCAATGATACGTGGAACTCACGCATTGGTACCCGAAGAATTGCATGTACACCAGAATCTAACTTCAGTATTTGTGCACACTCATCCAACTGCTTCTGTGCAACCTCAAATGGGTTTTGATTTATCATTTAGTTTTTCTCCCTTCAGTTTTTGCTTTAATAATTAATTAATTAAAATGTAATCCTATTCTAAGTTGATGATTGTGTGTAACAGTATCATATTCAGATAGCCTCATATTCTAACCGGAATCCCCTTTTCCCTGAGATATTTCTTGGCTTCGGCTATAGATATTTCGCCGAAATGGAAGATGGATGCTGCTAATACTGCTGATGCCTTCCCGGTTACCACAGCCTCATAAAGATGCTCCAACTTACCAGCGCCACCTGAAGCAGTAACCGGTATAGAGACCGTTTCAGCTACTGCCCTGGTCATCTCCAAATCATATCCATCCTTAGTGCCATCAGCATCCTTGCTGGTGAGCAAAATCTCACCAGCTCCTAGCTCTTCTGCCCTCTTTGCCCAGCCAACAAGCTCCATACCTGTAGCCTCATTGCCACTTCTCACCACCACCTCTAGTCTGGGTAATCCACTTCCTATCGGATTTTTCCTTCCGTCAACAGCCACCACCAGCCTATCCTTGCCAAATTCCTTGGCTGCCTTTTCTATAAGCTCAGGATTCTTAATCGCAGCCGTATTTATAGACACCTTGTCCACACCAAGGTCAAGTAAAGCCTTCATATCTTCAATACTGCCTATTCCGCCACCCACGGCAAAGGGAATAGTAACTACATCACACACCCTTTTTACCCATTCAAGTCGTGTCGTTCTATTTTCTACAGTGGCAAAAATATCAAGGAAAACAAGCTCATCAGCACCCTCGCGGCAATAGGCGGCGGCTGCTTCTACCGGGTCTCGGGCATCCCTGAGATTTTCAAAGTTGACACCTTTAACTACCCGCCCATCCTTTACATCAAGGCAAGGTAGAATTTTTATCTGTTTCATCTCTCTCCTTATATAAGGCTGTTAAATTTTACTAAATCTTGATACTCAAGCAAGGTGCTCATAGCGAAATTTTCTGCCTCAATCCCTGCCTCCTCAGTGGCAGCGACCGGAGTAAGCCCGCCAAGGAGTATCATCCCCGCTCTGTTCAAGCCCACTGATATGCCACACACTGCTTCACCGGGATTACCCATCTTAATTAGTCCGTCTATTCTAACATCCTTTAACTGGTTGGTCACCTTCTCTACCAAAGGTTGGCACTGGGCAGGTATTTCACGGAAGTTAGCCAATATCTTCCCTTCCCCTCTTCTGACCACGCCCTGGACATCGGTCATTCTGGCTCGGATAAATACCTCTGACGGGTCCAAGGTGGAACCGGAATAATAAATAAGATTAACAAAGCGTAACGGCTGATTATTTCGTATCTGAAGCACTCCCCCGAATCTAGAGTCTATGGGAACATTTGCTTTAAGTAAACTGCTATTGATTATAATGCTACAGACAGTAGCCAAACCAACTTTACCCCTGGGCACGAGCACCTCGCCTAATCTTTCACCCTCCGGTGCTATAGCTATTAAATCGCTAACACAAAGCCTAGCCTCAAAGGCTCCCTTCACTGTTTGGAGAACCTCAGTAAATCTCTGTTTAGGAAAGAAGGAAATATTAACTGGCACCAGACCGGTGCCTCTTTCTATATCAAAGGAAGTGCGAAAGGCTAAAAGTTCTATTTTCTCCAGCACTAAACCAATCTTATCGGAAACTAAGGCATTATTTAGCTCTTCTATCCCCAGTGGTGTAATCTCTCTTCCGTCCCACCTCTCGGCGGGTCGTGTAAGTCCCCGCTCATCCATTAGCTTAAGGTGATACCTTACCCCTCGCTCTCCCAGCTCTACCCCATGCTCCTTCAACTGGCGGGCAATTAGCCTGGCGCCTATAGGCTGGGGCGACTCATTAAGAATCCTCAGGATAGAAATAACCTTTCTTTCAACCTCACGACTATCGTAACCAATCATAATTAAACTCAATTATTGAAATAGGCAACCGTTTTCCTATGCTATCACGTAGAGATATCTTTGTCAATCCTACTAAAAAGGGGAAATGATTTGATTGCCCTCTTAATCTACTATTGCTGTAGGCTAAATGGTATGCTATACTGTTAAGCTAAACGAGAGTAATGATTTATAAGAAAGGGGTTAGAACTTGCCAGATACAGTCACTATTAAACAACTATTAGAGGCTGGAGCTCATTTTGGTCATCAGACTAGCCGTTGGCACCCTCGTATGAAGACCTACATCTTCACTAAGCGCAATGGCATTCATATCATTGACCTCGAACAAACTGCCAGTATGTTGAACAAAGCCTGCGACTTTGTTCAACAAGTAGCTGCCGAGGGTGGCACTATTCTTTTTGTTGGTACCAAAAAGCAAGCTCAAGAAGCTGTAACCGAAGAGGCACAGCGCTGTGGTATGTATTATGTCAATCAACGATGGCTAGGAGGAGTGCTAACTAATTTCGCTACTATTCAAACCCGTATAGACTATCTCGTTCGCTTGGAAGACCGCCAGGCTAAAGGGGACTTTAATCGCTTACCCAAGAAAGAAGCTCTAAAGCTTGAAGAGGAGATTTTACGTCTCAATCGGCAGATGGGTGGTATTAAAGAGATGACCAGTCTACCGAGTGCTCTGTTCATTGTTGACACGGTAAAAGAAAGGATTGCTATAGCTGAAGCTAAACGTGTAGGCATACCAGTGGTAGCTATAGTAGATACCAATTGTAACCCTGATGAGATAGACTACCCTATTCCAGCTAATGACGATGCTATTAAAACCATAAAACTGTTATGCAATAAACTTGCCGATTCAGTTATTAAAGGTAAAACCGGTGAAGTAGGAGTGCCAGTGGAGGAAGGACAAGGAGAGGGATTGGAGGAGCTTGAGGTGATTGAAATTTCCGAACCTCTTACTTCCGTTCCTGATGAGTAAGGCGAGGAGGGATAGGTTGAAAATTCCAACAGATAGGGTAAAAGAGTTGAGAGACAAATCTGGAGCTGGTATTATGGATTGCCGAAATGCTCTTCTTGAAGCTGAAGGAGAGATGGAGAAGGCAATCCAGATTCTAAAACAACTAAGCCTTCTCCAGGTACAGACAAAAAAAGAGCGCTCCGCTACTCAGGGGATAGTTGATGCCTATATCCATACAAGGGGACGTATCGGGGCTATGGTTGAGGTGAACTGCGAAACTGATTTTGTCGCCCATACGGACGAATTCAAGGAACTGGCTCACCATCTGGCAATGCAAGTCGCCGCTCAAGAGCCCCAGTTTATCTCAATGGAGGAAGTCCCTGAAGGAGCTGATATAGAGCCCGAATCAGCTTGTTTGCTTCTTCAGCCCTACATTAAGTATCCTGATAAGACTGTTCAAGATATTGTTGTCGAAGCTATAGCTAAGTTAGGAGAAAATATCAAGGTAAGTAGATTTGCTAGATTTGAACTGGGCGGGTAGATTATAATGGAGATAGATGGAATTGAAGGATGTCTAAATTATGTTAGGAGCGAGTTGAAGAGAAGGGATGACTACTACTAAGTATAAGCGTGTTTTATTAAAGCTCAGCGGCGAGGCTTTCAGTGGTGAAGCTGACTTTGGTATTGATACCTCAATCTTAACCCAGATAGCCAAGCAGGTTAAACAGGTAATACAAAGGGGAGTGGGGGTAGCCATTGTGGTGGGTGGTGGTAATATCTGGCGTGGGGCTAAGGCTGAGGAGAACGGGATGGACAGGGTTACCGCTGACTACGCCGGCATGCTGGCTACAGTAATAAATGCCCTGGCTCTCCAAGATGCACTGGAAAGAGAAGGAGTAATTACCAGAACGCAGACAGCTATAGGTGTTCAACAGGTGGCTGAACCCTATATTAGACGCCGTGCTATTCGCCATCTAGAGAAGGGCAGAGCAGTAATCTTTGCCGGGGGTACTGGTAATCCGTATATGACCACTGATACTGCGGCAGCCTTACGAGCCATAGAAATAGAGGCAGAGGTACTGCTTATGACTAAAAATAAGGTTGATGGCATATATAGTGCTGACCCTACTAAGAATAATAATGCTAAGAAGTTTGATAGACTTACTCACCGTGAAGCACTGAATATGTACCTGGAAGTAATGGATGCCACTGCTCTCTCCTTGTGCTTAGAAAACAATCTGCCCATAATTGTTTTTGATCTTCAAGCTCCCCGTAGTGTTGAACGTGCTGTAATCGGTGACCCTATCGGTACTCTTGTGTCCAGTGAGAAATAGAATGGTTAGCCACACTTTATGGGATATCGAGGGAAAGATGAAAATGTCTATTGAGGCTCTGAATAGGGAATTAGCCTCTATCCGTACTGGGCACGCTACCCCCGCCTTGATAGAACATATTAAAGTAGAATATGCTGGTGCTCTCGTTCCACTGAATCAAATTGCCGGCATCTCTGCACCTGAAGCTAGGCTACTTGTTATTCAACCTTGGGACAAAGGCAGTATACATAGTATAGAGAAGTCAATTCTGAAGTCTGAACTTGGACTAAATCCAATTAATGACGGGAGTGTTATCCGGCTAAGTATTCCCCCGCTCACTGAAGAAAGGCGGCAGGAGCTAATTAAGGTATCGAGAAGGAGGGTAGAAGAAAGCAGGATAGCCATACGAAACCTAAGGCGTGAAGCTGTGGATGAATTTAAAAACTTGGAGAAAAATAAGGACATATCACAGGATGAGCATAAGCGCTCCCTGGACCAACTACAGAAGCTAACCGATAGCTTTATAGCCGATGCTGAACAAATCGGGCAAGATAAAGAAGTAGAACTCGCCGAGGTCTAACTGGGTTAGCCAAACCTCTAAACAGCCAATATTGAGTAACGAGATTGTGACTGCCTCGTCAGCTATGAGAGAAATTGATAGCTTGCCCAACCATATAGCTATTGTGCCCGACGGTAATCGTAGATGGGCAGAAATGCGTGGACTACCTCCGATTGAAGGACACAGGGCAGGGTCAGAAAACCTGCGCACTATAATTGAGTACCTTGACGATTACCAAATAAAATATGTAACTGTTTATACCTTCTCCACTGAAAATTGGAATCGTTCTAAAGATGAGGTCAGAGATTTATTCCGTCTCTCATCATCGGTGATAGGCAAAAACGTCCTCAGATTTCATAAAAAGGGCATTAGAATTCGTCACCTTGGTCGCTTTCAACAACTCTCATTAAGTCTACAGCGAAAGATAAATAAAGCAGTAGGGTTAACCAAAGATAATACAGGAATGACGATTAGCCTTGCCTTCAACTATGGGGGACGTAGTGAAATTTTAGATGCAGTACGCTGCCTTATAGCTGAAGATATCCCACCCCAGAGCATAGACGAAAAAGTATTTAGTGGTTACCTCTATACTGCCGGTTTACCCGATGTTGACTTGTTAATTCGTACTGGTGATGAACTCCGCCTTAGCAACTTTTTAATATGGCAAACAGCTTACAGCGAATACTACTTCACTGACGTTCTATGGCCTGATTTTAATGAAAAAGAGGTTGACAAAGCTCTGCTATCCTATAGCCATAGGCAAAGACGCTTCGGCGGAGATTAAACAGTTAAAGAATCGTTAAATTTTCTGGGTATCCACTTCCCCTCCTGTAACGGAATATAATTTTTAGAGGGATGCGACTCCCATTGTTGAGAAGAGAAGGGCATAGGGGGTGAGGTTAGTAGAAAATCGTACGCTTAAGAAAAGGGTTATCACTGCTGTCTGGGGGATTCCTCTCCTAATCGCTGCTGTCTGGTTTGATAAACCATTACCTTGGTTCACTATGTTATTTGCTATCTGGGGTGTACTGGCTCTCTTTGAATTCTATAGGGTAGTCGCCATATCAAAGATAGCACCGCTTACCTACTTCGGATTAGTTTGGAGCCTGCTATTTATCATAAGTCCCCACTTTGACTATGAATTTCTTATCCCGCTTTTATTAACCTCAGGGGTGATGACATCTCTAATCTGGCTTGTCCTGCGCCGGCGAAAAGAAGGGGCTTTTATTGGTTGGGCATGGACAATAGCTGGAATTCTCTATGTAGGCTGGCTTTTGAGCTACTTTGTGGCACTGAGAGGTCTGGATGATGGCAGAAACTGGGTATTTTTTGCCCTATTTGCCACCTTTGTATCTGATACCGCTGCCTTCTTTACTGGCAGAGCACTAGGTAGACACTATCTTGTCCCAAGTATTAGCCCCGGTAAAACTTGGGAAGGAGCCATAGGCGGAATATTCGGAGCCATTATAGTTAGTCTACTCTTTACTCTGCCTACACCTCTCCGCTTGCCACTGAGCTACTGGCAGGCAATACTTCTCAGCTTGCTGGTTAGTATTTTTAGTCAACTCGGCGACCTTGTCGAGTCCTTATTCAAACGTAATATGGGAGTAAAGGACTCAGGTAAGCTATTACCAGGACATGGTGGCTTCCTTGACCGAATAGACAGCATTGTCTTTGCTGGCATAGTGGTATACTATTATGTGATATGGGCGATATGATAAAAAGGGTAGCTGTCCTTGGCTCAACTGGCTCTATAGGTCAGCAAACCCTCCAGGTAGTCCGTGCCTTCCCTCATAGATTTCACATAGTTGGTCTGGCGGCAGGGAAGAATATGGAATTGCTAGCAAAGCAGATTAGTGAATTTAAGCCAAGCCTTGTTTATTACCAAGATAAAAAAGCTTACCTAGCTAATACCGGATACGAATTCCTATCACTGGAAGACATTGCCCGTCATCCTAATGTAGATATTGTTGTCATAGCTACTTCGGGAAAATCAGGGCTAAGCCCGACACTGGCTGCGGTGGAAGCAGGCAAGAATGTTGCACTTGCCAACAAGGAATCGTTGGTCATGGCAGGCGAGATTATCACTAATGTCGCCCAAAAAAATGGAGCCCAAATTCTGCCTATTGATAGCGAGCATAGTGCTATATGGCAATGTCTCAATAGTGAAGCACAAAAGGCAACCCGTCTTATTCTAACTGCCTCGGGCGGTCCCTTTTACCGTTGTTCGCCTGCCCAGTTAGAAAAGGTTACAGTTGAGCAGGCTCTAAAACACCCCTCATGGCATATGGGAAAAAAGGTTACCATTGACTCAGCCACACTGATGAACAAAGGGCTTGAGGTAATTGAAGCCCACTGGTTATTTAATATGCCCTACGATAACATCAAGGTTATAATTCACCCTCAGAGCATTATCCACTCTATGGTAGAATTTATAGATGGTTCAATCAAAGCCCAATTAAGCTACCCCGATATGCGTTTACCTATCCAGTATGCCCTGTCTTACCCTGAGCGCTTAAACAACCCTCGGCTTCTTAGGCTTGACTGGAGTCATATTAATTCCCTGACTTTTGACCAACCTGACCTTGATACATTCCCCTGCCTCAGGTTGGCTATTGAGACGGCAAGAAAGGGGGGAACCTATCCCGCTGTGCTTTGTGCCGCTGATGAGGTGGCTGTTGAACTCTTTTTATCGCAGCGAATTAAATTTACTGATATTGCTAATCTGGTAAAGCAAGCACTGGAACATCACCAAGCTGTAGCTTGCCCTACAGTGGAAGAAATTATGGCGGCTGATAACTGGGCAAGGAGAAAAGTACTAGACTTAATCGGAGCTAACTAAATGGTAATTAACATAATAATAGGTTTAGTTGTTCTGTCAGTGCTTATCATTGTCCATGAATTAGGGCATTTCGTTGCCGCTAAAGCAGTAGGGGTAAGAGTGGAGGAGTTTGGCTTGGGCTACCCCCCACGACTATTATCATTTAAGCGGGGGGAAACTCGGTACTCTCTAAATGCGATACCCTTTGGTGGCTTTAACAAATTGGCTGGCGAGGAAGACCCTGCGGTGCCAAGGAGTTTAGCCAGTAAGAGCATCGGCGCCAGGTTACTGGTGCTCAGTGCTGGCCCACTTATGAATATCCTGTTACCTATCCTATTGCTTACCATTGCTTTTATGGTTCCCCATTACGTAGTAACCGGGGAGGTGGTGGTAAAGGAAGTAGCCATTAATTCGCCAGCAGCCGAGGCTGGCATAGAAGTTGGAGATGTAATCCAGAGCGTAAATAATAAGCCGATTTACAATATCAGCGACCTGAACCGCAATATTCAACTTAACCTGGGTAAGGAAATAACCGTGATTATCCGCCATAGTGATACAACCACGGAGGAGGTTCAGCTAATACCCAGGTGGAAGCCTCCACAGGAAGAGGGGGCAGTGGGCGTAGTAGTCAGCGTGTTCAACCCAACCGCTGTTAGCCAGCACGAACCCTTTTGGAGAGCAGTACCCCTGGGAATAACTGAATTCATTGAGACCTTTGTTTTATATAAAAATGGAATAGTCAGTATGATAATTGGGGTCGCCCCGGCGACACTGATTGGTCCGGTGGGTATTGTCCAGATTACAGGAGAGATAGCCAAGGTTGGGATTAGTCCGTTACTGGAATTCGTTGCTTTAATTAGCTTAATACTAGGTATAGTCAATCTCTTTCCCCTGCCCGCTCTGGATGGGGGTAGGATTGCTTTTGTCCTCCTGGAGTGGGTTCGCCGGGGCAAACGAGTGTCACCTAAGAAAGAAGGGCTGGTGCACGCTATTGGCTTTATTCTACTAATAGCAGCCATGCTGGCAATTACCTACCAGGATATTATTCGTATTATAAGTGGAGGGAGCTTAATACCGTGAATAGTTTTAATAATGGAGCGTTAAATAAAGGTCGACAGAGTCGCCTCTGGCGAGCGAAGCCTCCCTTATATAACTAATTCCCCCTCCCTATTAAGGGATATCGCAGACTCGACTCGTAGAGAGGATAAAGGGGTAGGTGGCTAACAAATATCTAAAGGGATAAGTTAGAAAAATAATTCTATGAATCCGCGAAGAAGTAGTAAACCTATTCGAATTGGCAATGTAACTGTTGGTGGCAGTGCCCCTATCGTAGTGCAGTCTATGACTAAAACCGATACTCGTGATGTTATGTCAACTATTGACCAAATTAAGGAGATTGAAGATTGCGGTTGCGAATTAGTGAGAGTAGCTGTGCCTGACACTGAGGCCGCCCAGGCTATATCAGCCATAAAAAGGGGCATTTCCATACCCATAATTGCCGATATCCACTTTGACTATCGGTTGGCATTACTGGCGCTGGAAGCTGGTTGTGATGGACTGCGGCTAAATCCAGGTAATATCAGTGAACCAGAGAAGGTGAAAGTCATAGCCCAGGCAGCAAAGGAAAGAAGTGTCCCTATCCGTATCGGAGTAAATGCTGGCAGCCTATCCAAGACAGCTAATCCGCAATTGACTATCGCTCAACAAATGGTAGAGGCAGCCTTAAAGCAGATACAGCTACTGGAAAGCCTTGACTTTGACCTGATTAAGGTCTCCCTTAAAGCCTTTGATGTTCCGACTACTATTGAAGCTTATCAGGATATTGCTCAAAGAATACCCTACCCTCTACACATCGGTATCACTGAAGCCGGCACACCTAGAACGGGCATTATTCGTAGCGCGGTGGGCATTGGCACTCTTCTCTACCAAGGTATTGGTGACACTATCCGGGTTTCATTGACCACTCACCCCAGGGAAGAGGTTATTGCCGCCTATGAAATCCTGAAAAGCCTGAATCTGCGACGGCACGGTCCGATATTGGTCAGTTGCCCTTCCTGCGGTCGGGCTGAGGTTGATGTTGTAAAATTAGCCGAAGCTGTAGAGGAAGAGCTATTAAAGGTCAGCAAACCGATAAAGGTGGCGGTAATGGGCTGTGTGGTCAATGGACCCGGCGAAGCCAAGGACGCCGATATCGGCATCGCCTGCGGCAAAGGCAAAGCCGTCCTCTTCAAAAAAGGCAAAAAGATTAGAACTATCCAGGAAAAGGATTTCCTAACCGTACTTATGGCAGAGGTGGAGA
>CAZMJZ010000004.1:0-22196 GCA_964566845.1 uncultured Dehalococcoidales bacterium
AGTTCTATAGCTCAATAAGGATAGACTTAAGACGAGTTGAAACTATCAAGCAGGGCAATGAAGCAATAGGCAGCCATATCAAAGCTAAGGTTGTCAAGAATAAGGTTGCCCCTCCATTTAGAAGTGCTGAGTTTGATATCATGTTTGACTATGGGATAAGTCGGGAGGGTAATTTTATAGACCTGGGGGTAGAGTTGGGGCTAGTAAGCAAGACTGGCGCTTTTTTCTCCTTTGGAGACATTCGCCTGGGGCAAGGTAGGGAAAATGCCAAGCAATATCTGATTCAGAATCCCGAGCTTGCCCAAGAGATTGAACAGCAGATTAGAGCCTCAGCCATCACTAGCCCTAAACTTTAACTAGCAATAATGGTATTTTAATAGCTAGTTTAATAGGTGGCAACAGTAAGTAAGGCTGGGGCATAAGCTCCAGCCTCTTGTCTTAGAAAGGGCAAGCCAGTGAGTAAGATTAGTGCAATCCGGGTCGGGAAGGGTCGGGGAAAGCGGGTAAACGTATTCTTAGATAATATGTTTGCTTTCAGCCTGGAAGCTGAGGTGGCAATAAGAGAGGGTCTACAGGTTGAGCAGGAGCTATCTGCCACTAAGATTGAAGCACTAGCCAGGTCTGACCTCTTCCACCGTTGCTTTAATGCTGCTGCTCACTACCTTAGCTACCGACCTCGGAGCGAGTCTGAGCTAAGGAAGCGCCTTCAACGTCGAGGTTTTGATGATGATAGCGTAGAGGCAGTGATAGCCAAACTAAAGGAACAAGGATTGGTGGATGATGTTGCCTTTGCCCAATTCTGGAAGGATAATCGGGAATCGTTTAGCCCACGTAGCCGCTGGCTAACCAAGCTGGAGCTGAGGCGAAAGGGTATAGCCAATGATATCATAGAGCAGGTAGTTAATACAGTTAACGATAGCGATAATGCCTATCGGGTAGCCTCAAGCAAAGCTCACAGCTTATCCCTATCTGATTATGCGGGTTTCCGTCGTAGATTAGGTGAATACCTCAAACGGCGTGGCTTTGATTACGCGGTTATAAATCACACAATAAAACGACTCTGGCAGGAACAGGAAATTAAGTCTAAATAGCATTTTGTTAGCACTGAAGCTACAAATAAAGGAGGTGGAAAAATGGGAATAGATGTGGTACTAGCTATTGCCTTTAGCTTTATAATAGGCGTCGTATTTGGCGGTATGGCTGCCTTCCTTTCCAGAAGGGTGATGATTAACCGGCAAATGAATATTGCCGAGAAGAAAGCCGAGAAAATATTAGCTGAAGCCAGAGCTGAGTCCAAGGATTTGCTCAGCGAGGCAAGGCAGGAGACGGAGAAAATTAAGTCCGGAACTGAAGCCGAGTATCGTGAACGCCGTGCTGAACTACAGCGCCAAGAGAACTCTCTGTCTCAGAGGACAAATAACTTAGAGCGCAAATTAGAAGACGTGGAGCTCCGTGGTCGTAACCTGGCTAACAAAGAGAAGGAGATCGAGTCCGTACGCACTCACCTTGAGGAGGTTAGAGACAAGCAGGTAAAGCAGCTAGAGTTAATTTCGGGTATGTCCAGTGATGAAGCAAAGCAAAGACTGATTGAGACTATGGAGATTGAGATGCAAGAAGAAGCAACACGGCGCCTTCGGGAATGGGAAGTTAAGATAAGAGAAGAAGCCAATGAAAAAGCTCAGGAAATTCTGTCCCAGGCTATCCAGCGTTGTGCTTCTGAGGTTGTATCTGAAACAACGGTGGCTACTGTTACCCTTCCTAGTGATGAGATGAAGGGTCGACTTATAGGACGAGAGGGTCGTAACATCAGAGCTTTGGAGCAGGCTACAGGCGTTGACCTAATCATTGACGATACCCCTGAGGCGGTAACCCTGTCTAGCTTTGACCCGGTACGGCGAGAAGTAGCTCGGGTTGCTCTAACCAAGCTTATCCTCGATGGACGTATCCATCCAGCTCGCATTGAAGAGGTAGTAGCCAAAGCCAAGGAGGAAGTAGATACTACTATTTATAGTGCTGGAGAAGAGGCAGCTTATCAAGCAGGGGTGCATGGATTATGCCCTGAGTTAATCAGGTTACTTGGTCGTCTAAAGTACCGCACTAGCTATGGACAGAATGTCCTTGCCCATAGTATTGAGGTAGCTTATTTAGCGGCTATGATTGCTGGGGAGTTAGGAGCCAACGTTGCCATAGCCAGAAAGGCTGGTCTGCTTCATGATATTGGTAAGGCGGTGGACCGCGAGGTAGAGGGTAATCATGCTGCTATCGGGGCTGATTTGGTTAAGCAATGGGAAAAATCCCCTGAGGTAGTGCAGGGTATCGCTGAGCACCATTTTGAGACAGAAACTACCAGCATCTGGGGTTTCATCGTTTCAGCGGCTGATGCTATCAGTGGTGCCAGACCGGGGGCAAGGCGTGAGTCTCTGGAAGGATACTTGAAGCGTTTGAAGGCCTTGGAAGATATAGCTAGTGGTTTTAAAGGAGTAGAGAAGTCGTTTGCTATTCAAGCTGGTCGCGAAATCCGTATCTTGGTTAAGCCAGAAGAGATTGACGATTTGGCAGCAATGAGGCTGGCTCGAGACATCGTAAAAAAGATAGAGGAAGGGCTGCAATATCCAGGTCAAATAAAGGTTACTGTCCTTAGAGAGACAAGAGCTATAGATTATGCCAAGTAGGAGGTGCAAGCGAGGAGTTGATGTTAATATTGGCGATTGGTGATATAATTGGCAAACCTGGCAGGCAGGCAATGGGTAAGCTTTTACCAGTCCTGCGACAACAATATGGCTTGGATATGGTTATTGCCAATGCTGAGAATAGCGCCGGCGGTATAGGTGTGACTTCAAATACAGCTAAGGAGTTATTAGATGCTGGCGCTGATGTATTGACTTCGGGTAATCACATATGGGCGCAGAAGGAGATTATTCCATACCTTGATGGTGAAATGCCTATCCTGCGCCCATTGAATTATCCCCCGGGGGTGCCCGGGCGGGGCTATATAGTCAATGGTCAGGTTATGGTGATTAATTTGATGGGGAGAGTATTTATGGGTGCTCTTGATTGCCCATTTAGAGCTATGGATAAACTACTGGCTGAGCTTGAGAATAAGCCACCAATTATTATTGTTGATTTCCATGCCGAGGCAACATCGGAGAAGATGGCAATGGGGCGATACCTAGACGGTCGTGTTAGTGCTGTACTTGGCACACATACCCATGTGGGAACCATTGATGCCCAGTTGCTTCCTAGAGGTACAGCTTATGTTACTGATATTGGTATGACTGGACCTGTGGATTCAATCATAGGTGATGATACCGAAGCGGTAATTCGCCGATTTCTGACCGCGATGCCTCATCGCTTATCTGTGGGCAAGGGTAAAACAATGCTTAACGCAGTAATGGTTAGGGTGGATGAGGATAGTGGTAGAGCAACAAGTATCGAGCGAATCTATCGGCAGGTGGAATAAAGTCAGCGGAGCAACTATGGCTTTAGTAGAGCAGCGGGAATTAAGTTTAGCCGATTCATAATATTCTGGAGATAATAAGCAACCTTAATGTGGAGAGCTTATGACTATTGAGTTTGGATTACTAATAATAGCTGCCTATCTTGTGGGTTCGGTGCCAGCCGATTACCTAGTGGCTAAGTGGTCCCGGGGAATAGACCTTAGACAATATGGTAGTGGCAATGTGGGAGCAAGCAACCTACTAATGATAACCTCCAAGTGGATAGCAATCCCGGTAATCATTTTTGATGTGGGTAAGGGGGCAGTGATGGTTTGGGCTACTACTCAACTGATAGGTCCAGAGGCAGTAGCTCAGCAGGTAACGGTAGGTTTAGCAGTAATTATTGGGCATAACTGGCCGGTTTTCCTCCGTTTTAACGGTGGCAGAGGTGCTTTAACTACCATAGGCGTGCTTCTTATTTTAACCCCATGGTTAGCATTGATATTGGTAGCTTTTGCTTTCCTTTTCTCCCCATTTCGACAGCTATCTTTGGGAACAGCCGTGGCAATGGCAGCTTTGCCCCTATGTAGCTGGTTTTTTTGGCAGCCGCTTGGTATTGAAGAGCCACTGCCAGTTACTCTGGGTTTCTTAGCTATATTTATAATGTTGCTGGTTAGACGATTAACGGCACCGCGGACTTCACTCTCTGCTTCGGTAACCCCGGGGCAGCTAATTATTAATCGCCTGCTTTTCGACCGGGATATAAGGGACAGAGGAGCCTGGATAAAACGGCAACCTCTTGATCAACAAGAAAAGCAGGAGAAAGGTTAACTATAGTAAAATGAAATGTGCCACTCACCCTGAGGTTGAAACTAACCTGAGGTGTGGTAAGTGTGGTAAGCTGATATGTCCCAAATGCATGGTGCAGACTCCAGTGGGAGCCAGATGCCCAGATTGTGCCCAGCTATATAAGCTGCCTACCTATCGCGTTTACACTAAACATTATTTAATAGCTATGGGAACTGGGTTAGGCATGGCTATTGCTTGTGGTGCTATCTGGGGACTAATAGAGAGGGCGGTGCCTTTCCTTTACCTTAGTCTATTATTAGCCCCAGCGGTTGGTTATGTTATTGGGGAAGTAGTTAGCCTTTCGGTTAATCGCAAGCGTGGCACAGGGTTAGCTTCAATCGGTGGTGTTGCTGTAGTAATAAGCTACATAGTTAACCTTTGGTTTGTTAGCTTTTTGCTCGGTATTCCTTTCCACTGGATATTTCATTTTGGTCTGGTTAACATAATTGTTAACCTATTAGCTCTAGCTCTGGGTATCTATGTCGCCGTTACCCGTCTGCGCTAAAATAAACCCTAATCTAGATAGGAGGTACAAAATATGGAGCCTACTCGGGAAATATTCTGGAATATTCTGTATGGTGATAGAATTCTTTATCCTGCAGCCGCTGTTTTAGTCGGCATCCTTATATATGCTATATACCGTCGTTATAAATTGTGGCGATTAGGTAAACCGGATAACAGATTTAGTCAACTGGGGAAGAGAATATGGGTGTTTATTGTTACCGCTATAGTTGATGGTATATTACACCGCAAACTTTTTGGTATAGCTCCTAGCCTAGAGCATAGACACCCCTCGCCGAAAGATTTCCTGCCTGAGACAAGCCCTGATTTGGGAGGCAGGCGCTTTTCACTTAAGAGTTTCCTTCCTAGAGAATTTTACCCGAGGGAATTCTATCCTGGAATAGCCCATTTTCTCATCTTTGCTGGTTGTATAGTATTAATTCTAGGTGCATTTTTAGACTTTATTAGCCATTACTTCTTCCACTTTATGCACGGCGGCTTCTATCTGGGCTACTCGATAGTTACCGATTCCTTTGGCATAATGGTTCTAATTGGGGCAATCTTGTTTATCATTAGGCGATATATTCAAAAACCAGATAGATTAGATAATAAGCCAGAAGATTTAATCGCAATTATCTTAATATGTTTGGTAGTAGTTACTGGCTTTATCGTCGAAGGATTTCGTATCGCTGCCACTGAGTTAGGGACTACCCCGGATTTGGCGCTGTGGTCGCCCGGTGGCTTTATCCTGGCTAGGGCTTTCAGTGGTTTAAGCCAGGGCACTCTGCTAACTTGGCACCGAATAATGTGGTGGTCGCATATAGTAATCACCTTCGGGGCTATAATCTATATTTGCCTCTATTGGAACAAGCTGTGGCATATCATTATTTCTCCAGTGAATGTATTCTTCAGGTCATTAGAGCCTAGGGGAGCTCTGATACCTATCGATTTAGAAACGGCAGAAACCTTTGGAGTAGCCAAGATTGAGGACTTCACGTGGAAGCAGCTAATGGACCTGGATTCCTGCACTCGCTGTGGTAGATGTCAAGATGTTTGCCCTGCCTATAATAGTGGTAAATCGCTATCACCCAAGAAGATGACCCAAGATCTCAAGGAGCATTGGCTGCAGAAGGCTCAAATTTTAGTTAAAGGTAAGGCAGAGCTGGCCAATCCAGGGGGTGATGGTTTAGCTCTTATTGGTGAGGTGATAACTGAGGATATAATCTGGGACTGCACTACATGTCGTGCTTGCCAGGAGGTGTGTCCTGTCTATGTTGAGCATATTGATAAAATTATTGATATGAGACGAAATCTGGTGCTAGAGCAGGCTTCTATCCCTGAGACGGCTGAAGGGGCATTGAGGAGCATTGAAGATAGAGGGCACCCTTGGCGAGGGACTACATTGACCAGAACCGACTGGGCTGATGGGCTTGATATCAAGGTTTTAGCTGAAGATAGTGACGTAGACATTCTATTTTGGGTTGGTTGTACACTGGCATTGGAGGAAAGAAGTATGAAGATAGCCCAGGCTGTGGCTAAGTTGTTGAAGTCAGCCGGGGTGAAATTTGGTGTCCTGGGTTCTGAAGAAAGCTGCTGCGGTGAGCCAGCTCGCCGCCTGGGTAATGAGTACCTCTTCCAGATGCAGGCAGAGAAAAATATTGAGCTACTTAAGAGTTATAATGTGAAGAAGATAATTACCGCCTGCCCCCATGGCTATAATACACTAAAGAATGAATATCCTCAGTTTGGCGGGAATTTCGAGGTTATTCACCACACCGAGTTTATTGCCAGTTTGCTGAAAGAAGGCAAGTTGAGAATTATCAAGGGAGGTGGTGGGGTAGTTGTTTACCATGACCCCTGTTATTTGGGGAGGTATAATGATATTTACGAACAACCAAGGCAGGCGTTAAATGGTATACCTGATATTACACTTGCTGAGGCGGAGCAGAATCGGGAACGGAGTTTCTGCTGTGGTGGTGGGGGCGGTCGTATGTGGCTGGAAGAAAGTGTTGGCAGGAGAATTAGTGAATTGCGTATAGAGCAGTTAATTGAAACTAAAGCCCAAATAATAGCTACTGCCTGCCCGTTCTGCTTGCAGATGTTTGATGATGCAGTAAAGGCTAAGGAGGCTGAAGAATGGCTTAAGGTTACAGATATTGCTGAGTTAATAGCCGAATCAGCCATATATCACCCTTACTCTACCTAGAAATGTTAAATCAGCAGGCCTCCGATTTACTACATATACATCCCAGAGCTGACATTTAATACATGGCCGGTAATAAAATCTGAATCAGCCGAAGCCAGAAACAAAGCCGGTTTGGCTGCGTCTTCTGGTGTCATTGCTCTACCACCAATTTCTTCAAGCATTCTCTCTCTAACCTTCCTGGGTATGCCCATTTTTTCACCGGCAATCTCCTCCCCGGTTTCTTTCTCGGCAGTAAATCTGGTATGAACGAAGCCATAGGCAAGGGCATTACAGGTTACGCCAAATCTCGCCCATTCTCTGGCTGCTGTTTTAGTAAGTCCAATGATTCCAGCCTTAGCCGTTGTATAGTTGACCTGCCCAACATTGCCCATTAAACCCATTACAGAGGCTGTATTGATAATCTTGCCGCCATGACCCTTTTTCATCATATATTTGGCGGCTGAGCGGATACAATTAAATGTCCCCTTTAGAATGATGTCCACACACATGTCCCATTGTGTATCAGTCATTTTATGTATTAGCGCATCTCTGGTTATACCTGCATTATTGACCAGAATATTCAAGTCACCAAATTTCTCCACTGCGGCATCCATCAGCCTGTCAGTATCCTCTGGCTTGGTTACATCAGCAATACACCAGGCAACCTTGCCCCCAGCATCCTCTATTTCCTTTGCTGTTTCTAAAAGAGGCTCGCGGTCAACATCGTTTACAACAATACATGCTCCCTCCTGGGCAAAAAGGAGGGCATCGGCTTTCCCTATTCCCCTAGCTGCCCCTGTAATCACTGCTACCTTACCGTCTAATTTTCCCATATTCCACTCCTTACCCATTCTCTAGAAAGGGAATTGAGCTAACAATATTCAAATTTTCTTTAAACTGCCATATGTTAGTTCTTCTGAATTATCTTAAGCGATATTTTAATTTAACCTCATCGTAAGATTAACTGTTGATTTCCTCTCTCACCCGTTGTAATATTTTTAGCAGAACTTCCCCAGCCTTAGCCCTAATCAGGACAGTGGCTTCTTGGTCCATAGGGGTGGAGCTGAGATTAATAATGACTAACTTGGCTCCGGAACGAACGGCATATATTGGCATATAGGCAGCAGGATAAATAACTAGGGTCGAGCCAATCACGATAAATAGGTCGGAATTACATGAGCGTGAGGTGGCCTCCTCCAACACCTTGGCTTGTAATGGCTCACCGAAAAAAACAGCAGCCGGTTTCAGGATACCATGGCAAGCCTTACAGTCCGGGATTTCTTCACCTTCGTCCAGCCTGGCTTTAATCTGTTTAAAAGGGTAACTTCTACCACAGCTCAAGCATACCGCCGACTGCATATTGCCATGGAGCTCCAATACCTTGTCCTTAGTAACCCCTGCCTTTTGGTGGAGATTATCCACATTTTGGGTAATAACACAATCTAGCTTGCCAAATCTATCCAGCTCAGAAATAGCATAGTGGGCGGGATTTGGCTCAGCCTTAGTGGTTAGCACCCCCTCCTGAAGCATCAGCCACTGCTTTCTCCTAGCCTCAGGGTCGCTAACAAATTTCTGATAGGTGAAATCATCTGGGTCAAACCTATCCCAGATTCCGCCAGGGCTACGAAAATCGGGAATCCCAGATTCAGTGCTCACGCCGGCACCGGTGAAGACCACTATCCTCCCGGCGTTAATTATTAGGTCAGCCACTCTATCAATAAGGATGTCTAGGTTCTTCTCCATAAGCTTTCTTCCTCTTGGCTACTAGCCTCAGGGAAGGAATTGCCTCATAATGGAAGCTACCCCTAGTGGTATCGCTGGCTCATAAAGTATGTTACCCAAAGGGGGAAACCGTGACAAGAGAGAGCGCAACAGAACAGGCTAAGGCAAAGCCTATTCGGCGACAGTCTGTTTTGATACCGTACCGCTATGCTTGAGACCTCAGATTCCTCTTTCGGGGCAAAGCACTTTACCGTTTAGTATATTGAGGTGCCTTGCGAGCCCGCTTGAGACCGTACTTTTTCCTTTCTTTAGCCCGAGGGTCCCGAGTCATCAATCCATAACGCCGCAGTACAGACCTAAGGTTTTCATCAGCTCTTACCAAGGCTCGAGCGATACCGTGAGAAACAGCTCCACTCTGCCCTGATATACCACTCCCCGTTACCTTGACTACGGCATTATACTTAGTGACGCAATCAGTAACCAAAAGAGGTTGACGTATTGTCCGGCGGTGCTCAAGGCGGGGGAACAGCTCCTCATAGGGAACACCATTTATTATAATATCACCGTTGCCTGGTAACAGCCTCACTCGCGCCACAGCCGTCTTGCGTCTGCCTGTTCCGTAGAAATAAGCTTGCTTTTCCATTTACATCCTATCCCTTTATCCCCTTGCCTCATCTTCTAGAACTGCCCTGCTTGGACTAGCCTTCACTTGAGCCAGGTGGGGATGGATATCACCGACATAGACCCTGAGTTTTTCCCTCATCTTGGCACCCAGCCGATTGTGAGGCAACATGCCTTTGACGGCATGCTCAATCACCCCAGTAGGATTGGTCTGCATCATTTTCTCTAAACTGATACTTTTCAAGCCGCCAGGATACCCAGAATGTCTATAATAGACCTTCTGATTAGCTTTGTTACCGGTAACACGGACCTTATCAGCGTTGATAACGATAACAAAGTCGCCCGTATCCAGATTACGACTGAATATTGGTTTGTGCTTGCCCATAAGTAAGCTGGCTACTTGAGTGGCTAGCTTACCTAAGACCTCTCCCGAAGCATCAATAACATGCCACTCTCGCTTAATATCAGACGCCTTAGTGCTATAGGTTTTCATTGCACCTCTTCACCAAAAGAGTGTGGATAATTTACTCCCATAAGGCATAGCCCACAGGCGGGAGCCGTCGGAGCAGCCAGCCCCGGTTTCTTAGCTTCAGCCATACTATAAAACTCGTCAACAGTCATCTTACCCCTGCCCACTTTGATTAGGGCACCTGCTGTATTGCGCACTTGATGAGGTAAAAAGGAGTTAGCCTCCATACTAAAAACAACCAATTCCCCATCCTTTTCTATTTTTGCTCTATACACACTCCGCACTGTGCTCCTTATTCCGCCTTCAAAGCAAGTTATAAATGAGGCAAAGTCATGCTCGCCAATGAGAGCTTGACACACCTGATTCATAGCCCCAACATCCAGATGAGCAGCAACAAGGTAAGAAAAACCATTCCTAATTGGAGAGCGGGTCAAGCTATTTAATATATAGTAATTATATTCCCGGCTAAGAGCATCATGCCTAACATTAAAAGAATCATCTACTCTATACGCCTCCTTAACCGCAATATCCCTGGGTAAATAGTAGTTTAGACCGTTAATAAATGCCGATAGGGAAAGGGGCGATTTAGTCCTGAAACTAACCACCTGTCCTCTAGAATGAACCCCGGCATCGGTTCGGCTGGCTGCCTTCACCCGGATTCTCTCCATGATAAGCTTCCGTAGTGCTTTCTCAATCTCTCCTTGAATAGTGGGCAAGTTAGCCTGAAACTGAAAGCCGTGGTAATTAGTGCCATCATATTCCATAATCAATACAATCTTGCTGACATTATTTATCAACCCTGTATCCCCTTCACTTTACCAACTCAAGCTGAACCATAGGTGCCCCATCACCCAATCTAGGTCCCAATTTAACAATGCGGGTATATCCACCATGGCGCTCAGCGTACCTTGAGGCAAACTCATTAAGTACTTTATCGGTAACTTTTTTGTCTAAAATAAATGACAGCGCCTGGCGGCGAGAATGAAGGCTACCCTCCTTACCTAATGTGATCATTCGCTCAGCCAAGCCACGCACTTCCTTAGCCTTAGCCTCGGTGGTAGTAATTTTCTCATAATTGAGAAGATCGGTTACCAGGTTGCGATACAATGCCCTCCGATGACCTGAAGGTCTACCTAAGTTTCTACCAGCTACTTTATGCCTCATCCTCTATCCTTTCCTCGACCTGAGGTGTAAGAGACAGTCCTAATACGTTGAGGCACTCCTCTATCTCTTGTTTAGACTTATGCCCAAAATTCCGTAGCGAAAGCAACCCCTTCTCACCTCTACTTATGAGTTCGCCCACGGTAGTGATGCCACCACGCCGCAAGCAATTCATAGTACGCACTGATAGGTTTAGTTGGTCTACAGGTATATTATACTGCTCGTCAGAAATAGGTAAGCTAATAAGCTGCTCCTCCGCCTTCATCAAAGAAACTCTGGCATAATCAACAAAAGGAGATAACTGCTCTACTAAAGTGCTGGCACTTCGGCTGATCGCATCTACCGGTGATATAGTGCCGTCTGTCCACACTTCTATGCACAACCTTTCACGACTAATCTCTCGACCAATATGAATTGGCTCAACGGTAAAATTAACCTTGCGTATCGGGGTAAATATGGCATCCACTGGAATCACTCCTATTGGCAGATTATCACTAGGCTCAGCCTGCCTATAGCCTTCACCCAATTCTACATCAAACTCTACATAAAGCCTAGCTTCATCCGAATCTAAGGTGGCTAAATAAAGCTCAGGGTTAACAACTTCAAAATCAGTTGAAGGCTTAATGTCAGCGGCGCAAACTTGCCCCTCCCCCTTCACCTCCAGAGTTAACTTACCTGGTTGACCGGAAAGGGACTTCAATCTTAATGATTTAACATTGAGTAAAAAATCTGTGGTATCTTCCTTAACATAAGGAATAGCAGAGAATTCATGCTGGATCCCCTCAATCTTAACCTGGGTCACGGCTGCCCCTGGAAGATAACTAAGCAACACTCGACGCAAAGCATTACCCAAGGTAATACCAAAGCCCCTTACCATCGGCTCAGCCACAAAGCGACCAAAGTTATCTTTACTTTCAACACACTCAATACTAGGTATTGCTAGGCGAGACAAAAGGCTACCTCCCATAATTACCTTATCTGGAATAGAACTCGACTATGCTCTTCCCATCAAATTTAGCATCAATGTCTTCAGGAGTGGGCAGTGATAAAACTTGACCAACCAGATTCTGTCTATCCAGGCTCAACCAACTCAAGACAGACTTACCCTCAATGGTCTGAACCAGTTGTTTATAATATTCGGTTTTAGTATTTTCTGGTTTCCAACTAATGGTATCACCTTCCTTAACTAGACAAGAGGGTATATCAGCCTTGTGCCCATTTAGCATGATGTGCCCGTGTCGAACTAGCTGACGAGCTTGAGCCCGAGAGTCAGCGAAGCCTAAACGATATATAATGTTATCAAGCCGTCTCTCCAACAATATCAGCAGGTTTTCGCCAGTGATGCCTGACTGCCTCTCGGCTTGAATGAAAAAACGCCTAAACTGTCTCTCCAGAATCCCATAGGTATAGCGGGCTTTTTGCTTTTCCCGAAGCTGTAGACCACGGTCAGAAATCCGCCGGCGCTGACTAGGCTGTTGTCCCGGTGGTTTCCCTCGCCTGTCCATTGCACATTTAGGGGTAAAACACCTACTACCTTTAAGCATTAACTTCTCGCCACTACGCCGGCATAATCGACAAACGGCTGCTGTGTACCTTGCCATTTTTCTCTCCTACACCCGCCTTCTTTTCGGCGGACGACAACCATTATGGGGAATAGGGGTCACATCCCTAATGCGGGTAATATAGAGTCCTGAGCTTTGGAGAGAACGAATGGCTGCTTCACGCCCACTGCCTGGACCTCTAACGTAAACCTCTACCTGGCGTAAGCCATGTTCCATAGCTTTCTGTGCCGCATCACGAGCTGCTAATTGAGCAGCATAGGGAGTACCTTTGCGCGATCCCTTGAACCCGGCAGTCCCCGAGCTTCCCCAGGCTATAGCGTTTCCCTGAAGGTCAGTAAGAGTCACTATGGTATTATTAAAAGTGGATTGAATATAGGCTCTGCCTACAGGAATAGACTTGCGTTCCCGCTTTCTGACTCGTTTTTTTTGTGGCATTGTAATCTCCTAAATACTGTATTTATTCCAGGTTATTTCTTGGTTACTCCACGCCTCTGTCCTCTACCGGCTATCGTTTTACGAGGACCGCGTTTTGTACGAGCATTGGTTCGTGTTCGCTGTCCCCTAACCGGTAAGCTATGACGATGCCTAAGACCCCGATAGCTACCAATCTCAACCAGACGCTTAATGTTAAGGTTAACCTCTTTTCTAAGTTCACCCTCAACCTTATACTCTTTGTCAATCACCTCTCGCAGACGATTAATTTCGTCTTCAATAAGGTCGCTTGTATTGGTATCAGCATTAATACCAGTCTGAGCTAGAATCCTCTGGCTAAGAGTAGGACCAATGCCATAGATGTACTGAAGTGCCACCAAGATTTGCTTGTCTTTGGGGATATCTACCCCAGCTATACGTGCCATCTAGTCCTCCTAACACAACAAGAAGAATTTAACCTTGTCGCTGCTTGTGTCTAGGATTGGAACAAATAATCCTAATCACACCACGCCGCTTTACCACCTTGCATTTTTCGCATCTAACCTTAACCGAAGCCTTCACTTTCACAATAAGCCCTCTCTATTTAAACCTATAAGTAATTCTCCCACGGCTCAGGTCGTAAGGAGAAAGCTCTATCAACACCTTATCACCGGTCAAAATTTTAATGTAGTGCAATCTTATCTTCCCTGAAATGTGAGCTAATACCTTATGCCCATTGGGTAACTCAACACGAAACATAGCGTTAGGCAGAGGTTCCACTACTGTCCCCTCAACTTCAATAGTTTCCTTCTTAGGCATAAACCCCCTTCTCTATACAATCGTAAGGACCTCTGGGCCGGCATCAGTAATGGCAATGGTATTTTCAAAGTGGGCTGAGAGACTCCCATCAACAGTAAGCACCGTCCATTGGTCATCCCCAAGCCTAGTGCGCCAGTCGCCAATATTCACCATAGGTTCTAGAGCAAGGGTCATACCCCTTTTCAGTATTGGGCCTGTGCCTGGTAGACCAAAATTAGGTATATAAGGTTCCTCATGCATCTCTCGACCAATACCATGCCCGGTATACTCACGCACCACCGAGTAGCCCCTTGACTCAGCATAATTCTGAATGACAGCTGAAATATCCCCTAATCTGGCACCGGGATAAGCAGCATCGATACCAGCCTTCAGGGCACCTTCAGTGGTTTCTATAAGCTCTTTAGCCTGTAAACTAATCTCGCCGAGACCTACTGTGATAGCAGCATCGCCATGAAAACCATTGATATTGGCTGTTAGGTCGATAGATACAATGTCACCCTCATATAAAATCCGCTCCCCTGGAATTCCGTGTACTATCTCATCATTTACAGATATACATACATTAGCTGGAAAGCCATGGTATCCTTTGCATGAAGACTTAGCTCCAAGCTTTTCCAGCTCTCTAGCCGCAATAGTATCTAACTCCTTAGTTTTCATCCCTGGTCTCAGTTGCCACTTAAGCAGTTCTAGTACGGTAGCCACAATTCTACCTGCCTGCCGCATAATATTAATCTCTCTATCAGATTTGATAATTATACTCATATAATCACCTAGCAGTAAACTTGCCTTTGTCAAGTGCGGTAATGATTCTGCTGCTTACCTCATCCACGCTTCCCTCTCCATTTACCTCTAATAGGTTACCTGCCTTAGCATAGTAGTTGATAAGAGGAGCCGTCTGGCTAAAGTAAACCTCAAGCCGTTTCTTAATTGTGTCAACGGTATCATCAGGGCGCTGATATAGCTCACCGCCGCACTTGTCACACTTACCCCAAACCTTAGGCGAGGAGTTTATAGTATGATACGGCGCCTGACAATTACAACAAATCCAGCGCTGGCTAAGCCGCATTAACAACTCCTCTTCAGAGACCAGAATATATACAACCTTATCTATAGCTTTATCCTGTTCGGCTAGGGCTTTATCCAGTGCCTCAGCCTGCTTGAGATTCCGGGGGAAACCATCAAGGATTACCCCACCCTTACAATCTGGAGCCGACATACGCTCTAAAACTGTTAATATTGAGATGGAGTCGGGAACCAGCATACCCCTATCCATATAGTACTTGGCTCTCAATCCTAACTCGGTGCCTTGCTCTATTGCCTGCCGAAAAAGGTCGCCTGAGGCGATATGTGCCAAATTCAGTTCCTGAGCTATAATAGCTGCCTGAGTTCCTTTGCCCGCACCGGGAGCACCCATAAAGATAATATAATACACCTTTCACTCTATTTAATAAAGCCCTCGTAACGCCGCATTACCAGTTGCGCCTCCACCTGCTTCATAGTGTCCAGAGCAACACCAACCACAATGAGTAAACCCATACTGGATAGCTCAATAAACTGAACATTGCCAATCTCTCGAGCGGCGAAGGGCATTATCGCCACTATGGCTAAGAACAGTGCACCTCCCCAGGTAATACGGCTGATGACCTGGTTAAGATAATTAGCGGTGCGTTTCCCTGGTTGAATACCAGGGATAAATCCTCCTTGCCGCTGTAAGACACCGGGCAAATCTTGCTGCTCAAAAATCACCATAGTATAAAAGAACGTAAAGGCAACCGTCATTACGAAAAACATTCCCCAATAGAAGAATCCCATAGGTAGATCGGCCCTAGGATTAAACAGGTTCATAGCATAATTAGCCCAGTTGGGGTCTACTCCGGCAGGATTGGCAAAATAACTAGCTATAATACCAGGAAACAGCATCAGTGACATAGCAAAGATAAGAGGAATCATTCCAGCAGTATTTACCCTCAGTGGGATATGGGTTGAGCCTGATTGTTTATACATACGACCACCGCGAATAACACTACGGGCATATTGAACAGGGATACGGCGGTGGGCCTCGGTAAAGATGACTATCAAGACAATGATGGCTAAGGTAATAAGGAGGTAGATTATTAAACCGCCAAGGTTTGTTTGCGCCTCAATAGCGCCCTGCCCAGCCGTTTCCCAGAAACCAGCCACAATGCCACCAAAGATTATTATAGATATACCGTTTCCAATTCCGTATTCAGTAATAAGCTCACCCAGCCATACACAGAACATGGTGCCAGCTATCATTGATACAACCATAGTCACCATTGGCAACGCGGCAGCACTACCAACCACACCCTCACGCTGGAGCCAGACTAACTGACCGTAACCCTGAAGACCAGCCAAAGGAATCACCGCCCAGTGGGTAATCCGATTAAGTGTATTCGTGCCAGCTTCTCCTTCCTGTGAAAGGGCTCTCAACCGTGGGATAATAGGCGTCAGTAGCTGCATTATGATTGAAGCCGTTATATAGGGATAAACCCCCATAGCGATTATACTAAGCCGTCTCATAGCTCCACCACTAAACATGTCAAGCATGCCCAGCATCGGTACATTTTGGAATAGTTGTCGCAGGGCATCAGGATCTACCCCTGGGAGAGGTACATGAGCCACGAAACGGAATACCACTAGGATGCCTAGGGTAATGAGAATCCGACGCCGCAGGTCGGGTAAGCTGAAGGCATCAATCATTGCCTGGAGGAGGCGCGGTCTAGCTTGTCTTGGCCGCATACCCAATCTCTTCCACCTTGCCCCCGGCTTCCTCAATCTTGCCTTTAGCTGCTGCCGAGAACTTGTTTGCTTTTACAATAAGGGGATGATTAATATTACCCTCAGCCAGAATCTTAATTGGTTGGTGTAATGACTTTACCACACCGGCTGCTACCAATCCTTCTGGTGTTACCTCACTTCCGGGCTCAAATATATTAAGCTTACCTAAATTAACGATGTTATACTTCACCCTAAAAATATTGACAAAGCCACGCTTTCGGGGCAAGCGCTTTATTAAGGGTAACTGCCCACCTTCAAATCCTGGGCGCATTTTATAACCAGAACGGGATTTTTGTCCCTTATTACCGCGCCCCGAATAGGTGCCATACCCACTACCATTCCCTCGGCCTACCCGCTTCCGACTCTTCCTAGAGCCAGGGGGTGGGGAAAGTTCATCCTGTCGCACTAACTTTCTTCCTTCACTTTAACTAAATGCTTTACCTTACTAATCATACCCCGAATTGAGGCAGTGTCATCATGGCTGACACGCTGGTTCAACCGACGAAGGCCAAGAGCTTTCAAGGTTCTCCTCTGGTCATTAGCATAGCCAATGTCACTTTTCACCCAGGTAATATTTAGCTTAGCCATTGGTTAACGCCTCCTCAAAATACAGCTACTCCTCTTCTCCTTCAGCCTTAACATTGCTCTCTGATTTGCGTCTGGCTAACTCCTCTTTTGGGTTCTTAAGCTGGCTAAGGGCAAGCATCGCTGCCTTAGCCATATTAATGCGATTAGAGCTACCCAGTGATTTAGTTAAGATATCTTTAATTCCGGCTACCTCAAGTACAGCTCGGATGCTACTACCAGCAACAACACCGGTACCTGGTGATGCTGGCTTTAGCAAGACCTTAGCAGCACTGAATTTAGCTCTTATTTCATATGGAATAGTAGTGCCAGCTAACGGTACTTCAATCAAATTTTTTTTAGCAATAACGCCAGCCTTGTTAATCGCTCCTGGCACCTCATTAGCCTTGCCAACCCCAATACCTACATGCCCATTACCATCCCCCGTTACTACTAATGCACTAAAACTAAGGCGTTTGCCTCCTTTTACTACCTTAGCAACACGGTTGATATAAACCAGCTTGTCGTTCAGCACCAATTCCGTTGGGTCTATTTTGAGATTATTTATCAATCTCACCCCCTGATTTAAAATTTCAATCCTGATTGGCGGGCTGCCTCAGCCAAGGCTTTAACCCTGCCATGATATTTGTAGCCACCACGATCAAAAACTACCTGATTTATCCCTTTATTTATGGCTCGTTTAGCTACCATAGAGCCGACAAGCCCAGCCTTAGCTGTTTTTACTTTGCCTACTACCTCACCTTTTATTTCTGGGTCAAGGGTTGAGGCAGAGGTCAGCGTATGCCCTTTTAAGTCATCGATAACCTGAGCGTAAATATGGGTCAAGCTACGGAAAACACATAACCGGGGTCTGAGTGTTGTACCCTCTACCTTAGCTCTGACCCGAGCATGTCTGCGGTAACGAGCTATCCTTGTTCCACCTTTTCCCATTATTGCCTCTTGCCTATAGCTTTACCTGCTTTACCAGCTTTAAGGTGAATTAATTCCCCAGCGTACCTAATCCCCTTACCCTTATAAGCATCGGGGGGGCGAATAGCCCGAATTTGAGCCGCCATTTCACCAACCACTTCTTTGTTAATACCTGTAACCTTAATGTGATTAGCTCCTTCTACAGTTAGGGTTATACCCGGTAGTGGTAATACTTCCACCGTATGTGAATACCCAACGCGGATTACCAGCTTATCATCTGCTTTTTCCGCCCGATAGCCTACACCTACTATTTCAAGGGTCTTCTCAAAAGCATTAGTTACCCCCTCCACCATGTTAGCCAAAAGGCTCCGTGTCAGTCCGTGCGATGAGCGATGCACCTTGCTATCGCTAGGGCGCGATACGATCAAGCTATTATTTTGCAAGGTAATAGACATGTCAGGATTGAAACGACGACGAAGTTCCCCTCTTGGTCCGGTTATAATAACCTCATCCTTGTTAATAGCCACTGCCACCCCTGATGGCACCAATATAGGCATCCGCCCTATTCTAGACATACATACCACCCTGAGACTTATTTACCACAGGTAACATAAAAGCTCACCACCAACCCCCTGGCGCCAAGCTTGCTGACCTGTCATTACCCCCTGAGGTGTAGACATAATAGCAACTCCCAAACCGCCAAAAATACGAGGGATCTCTTTGCACTGGACATATATCCTTAGCCCAGGCTTACTTACTCGCTCCAATCCAGAAAGAACTGACTGATTACTCTCATCATATTTGAGGTAAATTTTGATTACCCGGTGCGGTTTACCCCTAAGCACCTCATAATCATTAATAAAACCTTCCTCCTTAAGGGTTCTAGCAATAGATAGCTTAACCCTTGAGGCTGGCACTAGTACAAAATCGTGCCTTGCCATTACGGCGTTACGTATTCGAGTTAGCATATCTGCTACCGGGTCAGAATTAGTCATATCTAATCACCAGCTTGATTTTCTCACTCCAGGAATCTGACTAGCTAGAGCTAGCTTACGAAAGCAAATACGACATAAGCCAAACTTACGCATATAAGCCCGCGGTCGACCACATAAGTAACAGCGATTATGCTGTTGCACTCTATACTTGGCAGTACGTTGCGACTTTACAACTTCTGACTTTTTAGCCATTCCTATCTCTCACTTTCATCCTTAGCAAAAAGCATACCTAATAATTCAAGTAAATGTCTACCCTCTTCGTCTGTTTTAGCCGTAGTGATAATTGACACCTCTAGTCCTCGTACCTTGTCTATATCATCGTAATCTATCTCAGGAAAGAAGGTTTGCTCCTTAAGCCCCAAGGTGTAATTGCCTCGCCCATTAAAGGAATTTCTGGAAACTCCATAAAACTCACGCATGCGGGGTAAGACAATATTTACCAATTTATCAAAGAAATCATACATTCGTTCTCCCCGTAGGGTCACCTTTAACCCAATAGGCATCCCGGCTCTCAACCTAAAAGCAGCAATAGATTTCTTGGCACGGGTAATCACCGGGTGTTGCCCGGAAATAGTGCTTAGGTCTCTCTCTGCTGATTCCAGAGCCTTGGCATTGGTAATTGCCTCGCCTAAGCCAATATTAAGTACAATCTTGTCAAGGTGTGGTGCCTGCATTATATTTTTATATCCATAAAGTTCCATTAGCTTGGGAATGATATCGTTGCTATAAGTTTTCTTTAATCGCGACATTTAATCGATTACCTCACCACAAGAGCGACAAACTCGAACCTTCTTGCCATCGGCTAAAAAGCGAAAACCAACTTGAGTAGGATGATTACACCTATTGCACAGTAGCATAACGTCTGATATATGAATTGGCGCTTCCAGCTCAATTATACCTGCCTGCCTGACTGCTCCCCGTGCTCTAGTATGTCGCTTAATAAAGTTTATACCATCCACTATCAGCCTTTCATCCTTGGGGTAGGCAAAGCGCACCTTACCCTTTTTGCCTTTATCCTTACCGGCAATAACCAGCACGGTATCGTTCTTTCTAATCTTCATAGCTTTCTCATAGAACCTCAGGTGCTAGCGATATGATCTTAGTAAAATTTTTTTCCCTTAGCTCCCTGGCTACCGGTCCAAATATTCTGGTTCCTCTAGGATTATTCTTATCAGTAAGAATAACCGCTGCATTTTCATCAAATCTAATATAAGAGCCATCAGGACGCCGATGGGGCTGAGCGCAGCGAATGATAACTGCCCTGACTACTTCTCCCTTCTTCACCATTGCCCCCGGGGTTGCCCGTTTAACTGAGGCAACAATAATATCACCTACCCGGGCATATCTCCTCCTCGTACCACCCAATACACCAATACACATAAGCTGCTTAGCACCAGTATTATCGGCTGCCTTGAGTCTAGTGTAGGGTTGAATCATATCACTATCCTAAAACTAATCAGGTTATTTCCTTAGGTTGAACCTCTACCACTTCTCCCTTGGTTATTATCTCGGCTACTCGCCATCGCTTATCTTTTGATAGAGGACGGGTTTCTACAATCCTTACTATATCTCCCAGTCTACACTCATTGTTTTTATCATGAACTTTGTACTTAACTACTCTATTGATGGTCTTCTTATATAGCGGATGGTGCTTGGGTGTTTCCACAGCTACCACCACTGTCCTATCCATCCTATTAGTTACTACTCGACCAAACTTGGTTTTACGCTTCCCTTGCATGAATAACCTACCTTATACCTAGCTCGCTCTCCCTCATTAGGGTTTTAAGCCTAGCTATCTTCTTTTTAAGCATTCGGATTTGACGATGGTTTACCAACTGTCTGGTAGCTAAGCGAAAGCGAATATCAAAAAGCTCTTGATAAGCTTCCTCTAGTTGTTTTGACAATTCCGTAGGGCTCAGAGCCCGAATTTCCTCAACCTTCAACTTAAGCCGACTCCTTATTTCCAGAATAACTGCCAACTTCCCTTGCCACAAATTTAGTGTCTATTGGGAGCTTGTATGAAGCAAGCCTCATTGCTCCTTTAGCCACCTCCTCCCCGACTCCCGCCATTTCAAATAGAATTCGGCCTGGTTTGACCACGGCTACCCAATGGTCTGGAGGACCCTTACCTCCACCCATGCGGGTCTCGGCTGGCTTTTTAGTAACTGGCTTATCAGGGAAAATACGTATCCAAATTTTACCGCCGCGACGAATGTAGCGAGCTATAGCCCGCCGTGCCGCTTCGATTTGCCGACTGGTAACCCAGGCAGATTCTAGCGCCTGTAAGGCAAAATCACCAAAAATAACTGTATTCCCAGCCCGGGCACTACCTCGGCGGTGTCCTTTATGTGTCTTACGGTATTTCACCCGCTTAGGTTGCAGCATCCTTCTCTCCTTCTTCCATAGAAGTAGGAATCTCCGTCTCCACCCTGTCACTGGCTACTGGTTCAGCCACCATCTCCTCAACTTCTACCTCCTTAGGTTCAGGAAGAATATCACCCTTATATATCCAGACCTTTACCCCAATTCGACCTAAAGTGGTATGCGCCTCAGTTAAGCCATAATCAATATCAGCCCGAAGTGTATGCAAGGGTACTTGCCCCTGATGCATAGTTTGGCGGCGAGCTATTTGGGCGCCAGCTAATCTACCGGCACAACTGACCTTTATTCCCTTAGCCCCAGCCTGAATGGTGCGAAAGATTGCCTGTTTCATTACCCTGCGATAAGAAACCCGGCGCCCAATCTGCTCAGCTATTGCCCTAGCTACTAAATAGGCATCAAGCTCAGGCTGTTGAATTTCCTGAATATTCAATTGAACAGGCTTCCCGATAAGTCCCTCAAGGTAAAGCCTCATCTCATCAACTCGCTGCCCGCCTCGCCCAATAACAACACCAGGGCGGGAGGTATTGATAGTTACTGAGACCTTATTTGCCTGACGCTCAATCTCTACCAAGGAGATACCGGCTTCAGCATACCTTAGCTCAATAGCCTGCCGAAGCTTGAGGTCCTCCTGCAAAAACTCCACATAATGCTTATTGGTATACCACTTGGCTTGCCAATCACGTATGAAACCAATTCTAAAGCCTGTGGGATGAACTTTGTGACCCATTAACTCTCCTGCTCAGCAACAATAACTGTAATATGGCTAGAACGTTTAAGGATAGGGCTTAC
>CAZMJZ010000004.1:22296-26956 GCA_964566845.1 uncultured Dehalococcoidales bacterium
CCTGCTCAGCAACAATAACTGTAATATGGCTAGAACGTTTAAGGATAGGGCTTACCTGCCCTCGAGCCCGCTGGCGATATCTCTTCAAGGTTCGCGCCTCATTAGCAAAGATATTAACAATCTTTAACTCTGAAGGCGACATCTGAAAATTGTTCTCGGCATTAGCCGCTGCCGATTTTACCACCTTGGCTACAACCCGAGCTATTGGTGTCGGTGCAAAGTTAAGTATGTTTAGCGCCTCCTCTACATTTTTACCCCGGACTATATCTACTAGCGGGCGCACTTTGCGAGGTGATATACCAGTGTCTTTGGCTACTGCCCTTACTTGCATTTTATACCCTACCTAAATCTACTCCTTTTTTCTTATTTGAGTAGTTTTTTCCGCCCTAGAGCTGTGACCCCTAAATGTCCGAGTTAAAGCAAACTCACCTAGCTTGTGCCCCACCATATTCTCAGTAATAAAGATAGGCACATGTCTTCTGCCATCATGCACCCCAATAGTAAGCCCTACCATCTCGGGCACGATGGTGGCCCAGCGTGACCAGGTTTTTATTACCGCCTTTTGACCAGAGCGATTAAGTGCCTCTACCTTCTTCAGTAGTTTAACATCAATGGCTGGACCCTTCTTAGTTGACCTTGACATTTGGCTGCCCCTCTATTTGCTTACTTACCTCGGCGTTTAACTATCATTTTATCTGAAGCCTTTGCCTTACGAGTTCTATAGCCCAAAGCTGGTTTACCCCATGGTGTTTTAGGTCCAGGTTTACCTATCGGACTCCTGCCCTCTCCCCCACCATGAGGATGGTCACGTGGATTCATGGCTGAACCTCTTACCGTAGGTCGCCAGCCTAACCACCGTTTACGACCTGCCTTGCCCAATTTAATATTCTGATGGTCGACATTCCCTACTTGACCGATAGTAGCCAAGCATTCGCTACGAATACGACGTACCTCACTGGAAGGCAACCGAACCAGGGCATATTCGCCTTCCTTTACCACTAATTGAGCCGTAGCACCGGCACTCCGCACCAACTGTCCACCCCTCCCCCTGTTTAATTCAATATTATGGATTAAAGTACCACTTGGGATTAGTTTCAGGGGTAAGGTGTTCCCCAGTTTTACATCAGCATCCTCGCCTGACTTTATACTATCCCCAACATTAAGTCCCAGAGGGGCAAGGATATACCGTTTTTCCCCATCAGCATAGCATATTAGAGCAATATTTGCTGAACGGTTAGGGTCATATTCTATGGCTGCTACCTTGCCAGGGACGCCAGCCTTATCCCGCTTAAAATCAAGTGTGCGGAGCATCCGCTTCGCTCCACCACCCCGGTGGCGAACTGTTATTTTCCCTTGACTACTACGCCCTGCCTTCTTTTTAAGAGGTAAGAGCAGGGATTTCTCTGGCTCGCTTTTAGTTATTTCTTCAAAGGTAGAGCCGGTCATTCCCCGTCTACCGGGAGAAGTGGGACGATATACCTTTAACGCCACTTAGACTCCTTCCTCAACTTTCCCCTTTATTATTAAACACCCTCAAAAAAACCAATGCTGTCCCCTGCCTTGAGGGTGACAATTGCCTTTTTCCAGGACTGAGTTAACACCTGCCGTCTACCTATCCTCCGTGTTTTACCAGGCACAGTCATCACATTAACTGCGAGCACCTCGACCTTAAATGCCTTTTCCACAGCCTCTTTAATCTGGTGCTTATTGGCTTCCTTATCTACCTCAAAGGCATACTTGCCTTGAGATTTAAGCCCTGTATTCTTCTCAGTTATTAATGGACGGCTCAACACCTTGTAGAGATGCACTGTTCCCCTCCTGAGATAACTTCTTTCCCCACAACTGTTCTGCTTTACGCACTGCAGCCGCAGTCATCAATAACAACTTATAGGAAAGAATGTCAACCACATTGAGTAAGCTGGCAGGCAAGGTTTTAATCCCGACCAAGTTACGGCTTGATTTAATCACATTGTCCTCCGGCTCATCGGTAACGATAAGAGCCGAGAAACCCACTCCCAGTGATGTCAAAATCTGAACCATTTCTTTAGTTTTAGGCGTTTTAAGCCCTAGATTCTCTAAAACCTTTAGCTCTTCGTCCCTGGCTTTCGCCGATAGGACACACCGTAGAGCTAATTGGCGCATCCTTTTAGGCATGGCTTGCCGGTAGCTTCTGGGATGAGGACCAAAGGTGATACCCCCACCCCGGCGCAGTGGCGACCTCCTGCTACCAGCCCGAGCTAGTCCAGTGTGTTTTTGTCGAAACAATTTCCTCTTGCTACCGGAGACCTCGCTCCGAGTTTTAGTATCAGATGTTCCCTGACGAGCATTTGCCCGCTGCCTTACCATTGCCTGGTATACCACTGCCTCATTAAAAGGCACACCAAACACTTCGTCACTTATTTCAATATGTGTCGCCACCTCTCCGGCAAGATTATAAACTGGAACTTGCACTTCCTTACTTTCCTTCCCCTGATTTCCTTATTAGTAATAGTCCATTCCTGCCTCCGGGTACAGCTCCCCTAACCAGTAATAAATTACGGGCAGGAACAGCTTCAAACACCTCCAGATGGCGCACTGTCACCCGGCTATTTCCCATATGTCCTGCCATACGCATCCCTTTGAAAACCCTACCCGGAGAGGTAGTAGCCCCTATAGAGCCTGGAGCACGATGTCGGTCTGACTGTCCATGCGTTTTGGGACCACCGGCAAAATGATGCCGTTTTACGACACCAGCAAAGCCCTTACCTTTTGACACCCCGGTAATATCCACTATGTCGCCTGTCCTAAACAGGCTAACATTAACCGTCTCCCCTACTTCAATAAGTTCATTATCACTTACCCTGAATTCTCTAAGATACTTAAATTGTCCCAGACCTTTGAGATGCCCCCTCTGTGGAGAATTAATCCGCTTATCTTCGCCGAATCCAAGCTGGACAGCACTATAACCTTCTTTATCCTTAGTCTTAACCTGTATTACATTGCACGGGCCAGTTTCAATAGCGGTTACCGCCTCGACTTTACCATTCTCCCTGAATATCTGTGTCATACCCAGCTTTCTACCTATGATACCTTGAACCATGTCTTTATCCTCTTATAACTTAATATCTATCTCAACCCCTGATGGCAGGTTTAACCTTGATAGGGTGTCTATTGTTTTAGAACTTGCCTCTACAATATCAATAAGCCGCTTATGAGTACGGATTTCAAACTGTTCCCGTGAGTCCTTATCTATGAATGGGGAACGGATAACAGTGAATTTCTGAATACGGGTAGGCAATGGCACTGGCCCAGAAACAACGGCACCGGTACGCTCTACCGCTTCTACAATCTGCTGGGCAGAGCGGTCAATTATCTTATGGTCATAGCCTTTTATTTTAATACGAATCTTCTGTTTAGCCATGTCTTCTACCTATTGCTTTATCCTTATGCTGGTCGGCTAATTCAGCCGGTAGCTCCTGATAATGATGAAACTCCATAGAATGTGTGGCTCTGCCCTGGGTTAATGACCTGAGACTGGTAGCATAGCCAAAGGTCTCAGTCAATGGTATCAGGGAGCAAATAGCTAACATCTCGCCCTCTGTTTCAATGCTATTAACATGCGCCCGTCTTGAAGTAAGGTCATCTATTATGTCACCTAGGAACTCCCCAGGGGCAACTACATTTAGCTTCATTACCGGCTCCAGAAGGACGGGATTAGCTTTGGCCACACCGCCCTTCAGCGCAATTGAGGCGGCCATTTTAAAGGCTACCTCTGAAGAGTCAACCTCATGATAACTACCATCATAAAGGGTTACTTTAATATCAACCAGTGGATAGCCAGATAATACTCCAGTCTCCATAGCCTCTTTAACGCCCATTTTTATGGCTGGTATGTATTGCTTAGGTATTAATCCACCTTTGACACGGTCTAAAAAGTGGAAGCCGCCACCACGTTCCACAGGCTCAAGTTCAAGGCAAACATGACCATATTGACCGTGCCCTCCACTCTGTCGAATGAATTTTCCTTCACTTCGCGCCAGTGCGGAAATAGTTTCCTTATAGGCAACCTGTGGCTTACCTACATTTGCCCCCACCTTAAATTCACTGAGTAACCTGCTGACTATTGTATCCAGGTGAAGCTCACCCATACCTGAGATAACAGTCTGTCCCGTCTCCTGATTATAATCTACCTTAAAGGTAGGGTCCTCCTCAGTCAGCCTTCGCAGGGCTTCCCCCATAGAGTCTTCGTCAGCCTTGGTTCTGGGCTCAATGGCAACAGACAACACTGGCTCGGGGAAGTGAATGGATTCCAGAAGCAAGGGTCGAGAGAAATGGCACAAGGTGTCACCGGTAAAGGTATTCTTGAGACCTAAAGTAGCTACTATAGCTCCGGTATTGGCTTCAACTACCTCCTCACGGCGATTGGCATGCATCAACAATAAGCGTCCGATTCGCTCCCTCTTGCCACGGGTGGAGTTAAATATTTGTGCTCCCGCCTTCACTATGCCAGAATAAACCCTGAAATAGACCAACCTGCCCATAAAAGGGTCAGAAACCACCTTAAAGGCTAGTGCTGAAAATGGGGCATCATCTTTGGCTGGGCAAGTAACTTCAACCCCGAGCCTAGTATCAATTGCTCTTACCGGTGGCATATCTAAAGGGGAGGGCAGATAGTTTACAA
>CAZMJZ010000005.1:0-3417 GCA_964566845.1 uncultured Dehalococcoidales bacterium
TGCGAAGAAGCTGATGATGAAGTAATGCGGGATGGCCAGCAGCCACCATTTAACTATCGCCAGCCCGCGTGACATCTGCTCGGTGTAGGGTATTTCCAGGTCGGCGGGATAGTCCGGGTCGGGTTGAAGGTTGAAAGGCGGGTATTTATCTGTGCCTAACGCCATATAGCTATAAAAACCAGCCCGCCATGTCCAGCGCAGGACGCCGAGCTTGAAATCGAACAGGCTCTTCGGGTGCTTTGCTGTGAACAGAATGGCGAACAGGGTTATTATCCATACTACGGCGAAAGCTATCCACAGGCCGATAAGGCAGATGTAATGCGGGATACCCAGCAGCCACTTGAGCAGCCACCATCCACGGCTTGGAGGAACCGTGAGTTCACCTTTTAGGGCTACCGGATAGGCTTTGTTTTTCTCATTCATTTTTGACCTCCTGATATTACCCTGATTTTCATTGAACTAGAATATAATAAGTACGGATAATTGTCAACATTTTCAAAGGTAACGTTTAAGTCGTTCTATCTCCTGCATCAGGTCGGCGAACTGCTCGGGGTAAAGCGACTGCATACCGTCGGAAAGGGCGCGGGCGGGGTCGTTGTGGACCTCCACGAGAAGGCCGTCAGCGCCGATGGCTATGGCGCCCCTGGAAAGCGGAATAACGTAGTCGCGTCTTCCGGCGGCGTGGGACGGGTCGATGATGATAGGCAGGTGACTGACCTCCTTGATAGAGGGTATCGCGCTTAAGTCGAGGGTGTTGCGTGTGTTATCCGAGAAGGTGCGGATTCCCCTTTCGCATAGGATAACCCGGCGGTTTCCTTCCGACATGATGTATTCGGCGGCCATGAGCCACTCATCGATAGTGGCGGCCATGCCACGCTTAAGCAGAACTGGCTTTGATACCTGCCCGGCAAGGCGCAGCAGGGAATAGTTCTGCATGTTCCTGGCACCTATCTGGATAATATCCGCGTATTTTTCAACGACCGTGAGGTTTTCATTATCGGTAGCTTCGGTAACGATTAACAGGCCCGTTTCCCGGCGGACCTTATCCAGTATTTTAAGTCCTTTTTCTCCCAGTCCCTGGAAGCTGTAGGGGGAGGTCCTCGGCTTGAAGGCGCCGCCGCGGAACACCCTGGCGCCGTGCCCCTTCACAAGGTCGGCAATCGCCAGTGCCTGCTCCTCGCTCTCCACGGCGCAGGGACCGGCCATGATAACCGGCTCGCCGGCGCCGATTTTCACGTCGCCGACGGATATAACGGAAGATTCCGGGTGCGTCTCCCGACTGACGAGTTTATAGGGCTTGGTGACCGGAATGGCTTCCTTGACGCCTTCCATGGCAAGCAGCTGCGTCGCTTCTACGGGGCCCTTGTTGCCGATAATGCAGACGGCGGTCCTCTGGGCGCCGGGCATGGGTACGCCGCGATATCCCATTCGCTCGATTTCTTCGATAACGGCGCTCACCTGCTCTTGGGTGGCGTCATTTTTCATTACGACAAGCATTTAGTTATTTTTCTCCGGTTAACAGATTCGTGATATATCTAACCTTTTTCTCCCATCATTTCCCAGAGGGTATCCGCATACGCTTCAAAGGTATGCGAGTCGAAGAGGACAAATATCACCTCTGTGATAGAAGAGGTCTCCCCGAGGAAATCGACCACTGTCTTAAGGGCTATACGCGCGGCTTTGTCTACGGGGTAGCCGTAAACACCGGTACTGATGGACGGGAAGGAGACGGAGGACAGGTTGTTTTTAGCTGCCAGTTTCAGGCTTTCACGGTAAGCGCTGGCAAGCAGTTCCGGTTCTCTACGACCGCCCCCGTGCCAGACCGGCCCGACGGTATGGATTACGTATCTGGCTTTCATGTTGCCGGCGGTGGTAATGACGGCCTGTCCGGTGGGCAGGCGCCCCTGCCGGGCGACGATTTGCCGGCATTCTTCCAGTATGGACGGACCGCCGGCGCGGTGGATAGCACCGTCAACCCCGCCGCCTCCCATGAGGCCGGAATTGGCGGCGTTCACAATAGCATCGGTGGCCTGATGGGTAATATCGCCCTGGATTATAGCGAGTTTCGCCTGGTTTACGGTATATGTAAGGTTGTCGTTCATCTAGGGCACCCCCTTACCGTTACCCGCCGCTGGTCAGGTAGTCTATTGCCCACTGTACGGCATCTTCCCCGGTGAGTTCAAGTGTGATATCCGGCTCGATTCCCTGACCTTCGATGAGGCGACCGCCGGGAGTCAGCCATCGGCCGGTGGTGATATACAGTCCGGAGCCGTCCTGGAGCTTACGCAGCATATTGACGCTGCCTTTGCCGTAGGTGGTATTTCCGGCAACGATAGCGCGACCGTCGTCCTGGAGTGCGCCGGAAAGCACTTCGCTGCCGCTGGCGCTGTAAGCATCCACCAGGACGACCATCGGCAGGTCGGTGGTTACGGAACTATTAACTACTTCCAGTTTCATTGTTTCACCCTGGTTGCTCGTCACCTGAACGATAACGCCTTTGTCTATAAAGTGGCTGGCTACCTTTACCACGATAGGTAGAAGGCCGCCCGGATTGCCCCGCAGGTCGAGGATAATGCCTGCGGCGTTTTGTTCTTTAAGTTCCTGGAGCACCGGTGATAGTTCGCTGTCCGTTCGTTCGGAGAACTGGGTGATGGTAATATAGGCGATATTCCCGCGCATTTCAAAGAGGACGCTCGGCACTTCCACCGTGGCTCTGATTATCTCGATTTCCGCCGGTTTGGTATCGCCCTCGTGGAGTACCAGGAGCACTACCGCCGTACCTTTCGGGCCCCGTATTTTAATGATTGCCTCCGCCAGGCTCATATCCTTGACGGGTTCGCCGTCTATTTCCATGATGGTGTCGCCGGCCCTAATGCCGGCTTTTTCCGCCGGCGAGCCTACAATAGGGGCAATAATTACCAGCTGCTTATCTTCAATAGTAACGTAGGCGCCGATACCGTCGAATTCGCCTTCAAGGCCGCTCAATCCCAATTCGTATTGTTCGGCTTCCAGATATGAGGTATAAGGGTCATCCAGTTCTTCAATCATGCCCTGTATGGCGCCGCGGCTCAAATTGGCGGAATCCAGTTTATCCTTATCTACATATTCGGAGATAATGATGTTCCAGACCTGCTCCACGACATTCAGGCCTTCTCCGGAACGGGCGGCATTACTGAAGCCGAAGAAAAACCCGGCCCCGAAGGCAAGGGCTACAATCACAAGCAGCGTCAGGCCTATGATGAGTTTTGTCGTTTTCGGCATTAAATCAGTTCTCCACCTTCATTTTCCGATCCGGAAAAACCGTATTATCAAGTTAAAAAGCGAGCCAAGTAAACCTGTAAGCCGAGTTCTGTATCCTTCACAAAGTGAAGGACGGTGACCATCTATCTAGCCCTTCCGTTACCGGAAGGGTCAAGC
>CAZMJZ010000005.1:3427-26421 GCA_964566845.1 uncultured Dehalococcoidales bacterium
GAGACCAGAGCAAGCTGGAATCAGCTAAACCTCTGGATGGCAACAAACACAGCAGGTCAAGTAAACCTGTAAGCCGAGTTCTGTACTCCGACTGGTCGGAGTGGTGACCATCTATCTAGCCCTGGTGTTACCACCAGGGTCAAGCGACCAACCCGGGGACAGGCCGGGCGTCCTTTTGTCCCTCTATTTGGTCTTGCTCCAGATGGGGTTTACCCAGCCGGCTGGTCACCCAGCCGCTGGTGAGCTCTTACCTCACCATTTCACCCTTATCCTTCGGCTGAAGGACGGTATGTTTCTGTGGCACTTTCCGTAGGGTCGCCCCTCCTGGGTGTTACCCAGCATCGTGCCCGGTGGAGCTCGGACTTTCCTCCCTTCAGAGAAGGGCGGTCACCCGGTTTACTTGACCTACTTATACTGTAGTATAAGAGGAATTATAAGTCAATGTGCTCTTCGCCTTGTTATTGCGAGTCCTTCGGTTCATTCTTCACCCTTTGGTGAAGGATTCCTCGCAAAGACGAAAGTGGGCGTCATTGCAATGACACAAAATAACTGTCAGGTCGTGACCCAAACCTAAATCCGAATATGCACCACACTTTGAAGTTTCACCTATCTATATGAACTAGTTCAGTCAACTGAAAGCCATCTTTGCCAGCTTATCAGCCTCTTGGTTTTGCTGGCGTGGGATATGTGTGATAGTGAAGCCACATAGTAAACTTTGTAGTTTTTTTACATGTTGATATAAGGGTTTAAGCACTGCCTTCTTCACCCGGTATTCGCCATTGATTTGCCTCACTGCTAATTGTGAATCCGAGCTTATATCAACCTGTTTGGCACCTAGCCTGGTGGCTTCTTCTAGGGCAGCAATTATAGCCCTATACTCTGCCTGGTTATTGGTTGCTCGCCCAATCCTTTGTGAAATGCGGGCAATAAGTTTACCTTGTTCATCCTTTATAGTAGCTCCTATAGCTGCTGGACCTGGGTTGCCCAGTGATGCGCCATCGGTGCAAATTATTACTCTGTTTATTTTCATCTTTAGAGTTCAGGCGAGGAACAGTATACGCCCGCAGCTACTACACTGCACTAGATTACCGCTTCTTGCTTGCTTTAGCTCAGTGATGGGTAACGATATACGGCAGCCCCGGCATATCCCTTGCTCTACCTTGGCTACGGCTGTCCCCTTTTGTTTTTTGAGTTCGTGGTAGAATTCAACTGCCTGAGGGTCAATACTGGCTAACAGTAATTGCCGCTTATGTTCGAGTTCGGACAGTATAGTTTTAATCTGCTCCATTTTATCGGAGAGCTGTTGTTGCTCGCGGCGCCACTCAGCCTTTAGTCGCTTAAGCTGTCTACTTAGGGTAGCTTCACTGGCTTCAGTTAGCTCAACCTGGTCCATTAATTCTAATGCCTTATTCTCCAGTCGGTCACGCTTAGTTTTCAGCCCATCAATCTCATGCTGGAGGTTAGTTAGCTCCTTAGGATTTCTTATATTGCCACTATATAGCTTTTTTTCGGCGGTGGCGAGCTTGGTTATGAGGTCGTCTATCTCCCATTCTGCTGAATGTTGTTCCCGTTTCAATTCCTCCAGATGCTGGCGCTTCAATTTGAGCTCAGCCTGAGTCTTAAGTACCGCTTGGCTCTCTCCCAAATGACTGGCAATCTGGTTCAGAGCCTGCTCATTAGACTCGTTCTCTAGGTAAACCTCTTGTAGCTGGTAGAGCTGCTTGGCTACTGTCATTTTTCAACCGTCTTATTCTATAACGATATACCATAATTATCAATTAAGCGGCGATGGCGACAAAACATTATAGTCATAGTAGAACATTTGTGCTATTATAATAGGTATATATTGAGAAGGGAGAAGGATATGAGGCTGTTGAGGTTAGCCGTAGAAACCAAAAACTGGAACTTGGCCGCCCACACCATCGTCCTTGCCACTGCTATTATCCTTAAAGATAGAGGGAGACCTGATGCCAAGAGTAAAGAGAAAAAGGGGAGCCCTAAAGGGCAATCAAAACGCTAGAAAGCACGGTTTTTACTCTAAGGTTCTAGATGAGGCTGAGCAGCTTGACTTTGAGCTTGCTCAGGGTGTTGATGGTATAGATGATGAAATTGCCTTGCTCAGAGTTAAGATAAAGTCCATCGTAGAAAATGACCCGGAGAATATCAGGCTCATTGTGGAAGCAACCAATACTCTGGCTAGATTGGTCAGGACCAGATATAACATTACCAAAGAGCAGAAGAAGGGACTTAAGGAGGCAATAGGCAATGTCCTTAGAGATGTCGCCCTCCCACTTGGCATCGGAGTCGGCGCCGCCAACATCGTCCTTAAATAAGCTACGACCATACCAGCAAGAGGTAGCCTTAGCCATCCTGAATAGTATATTCGAAAAAAGGGGACTTACCTTCTCCGTGGAAATTGCCAGGCAAGGGGGTAAGAATGAGCTTTCAGCCCAGCTTGAGCTTCTACTTTTAACCATCTATATGGCAGAACCAAGGAACCTGGTGAAGTGTGCTCCCACCTTTAAGCCCCAGACGGTTATCTCTATGATGAGGCTAAAGGATAGATTAAACGATGCTGGCTTCAATGGCATCTGGACGGCTGAATTGGGCTACATCATCAAGCTCGGTAATGCCAGGGCTATATTCTTGTCGGCTGAGGAGTCATCCAATGTGGTGGGTAATACTGCCCATATGTTGCTGGAAATCGATGAGTCCCAGGATGTGAGCAAAGATAAATATACCAAGGAATTTAAGCCAATGGGGGCAACTACCAATGTTACCACCGTTCATTACGGCACTACCTGGGATGATTCTACCCTTCTGGAGGAGGTAAAGCAGACCAATCTGGAATCGGAAAGGAAAGATGGGATTAAACGTCACTTTCGCTACGACTGGCAGGAAGTAGCTAAGCACAACCCTGATTACCTGGCTTATGTTGAGGCTGAGAGGGAGCGTTTAGGGCAGAACCATCCCTTATTTCTTACCCAGTATTGCCTGGTATCCATCCATGGCGGTGGGGGTTACCTGAGCCTTCAGCACCGCTCCCAGTTACAGGGCAATCACTCTCGTCTTCACGCCCCTCCGTCATTGCCAGAGAAGGGAAGCAATCTCTATGTCGCTGGCATTGACCTGGCTGGAGAGGCAGAAGAAGAGGCAGGAGCCTATTTAAGAGCGCTGAAGCCACGCCAGGATTCTACGGTAGTCACCATCGGACAGCTTGACTTCTCTATATGTGACCCTTCTCTGAAGGGGAAACAGCCCGGGGTTAAAATTGTTGAGCACTACTGGTGGACAGGAAGAAAGCACACCGAACTCTATCCCCAGCTTGTTGATATCCTGAAGAATGTCTGGCACTGCCGTAAGGTGGTGATTGATGCTACCGGAGTCGGTCAACCGGTAGCATCATTCCTCAGACAATCGCTGGGCTCAAGAGTTACTCCCTTCGTCTTCACGGCCAGGTCTAAATCGGAGCTGGGCTTCAGCCTGCTGGCCGCCATTAACTCAGGTAGATTAAAAATGTATGAGGGCGATGGCTCAGATGAATTTCAGGAGTTCTGGTTTGAGATGGAGAAGGCTAAGAGCCAGTACCGTCCCAGCCAGACGATGAATTTCTATGTTGACCCCGCCGAGGGGCACGATGATTTTCTGATGAGCCTGGCATTGCTGGTTGAAGCCGCCAACCAATACACGCCCCGTGGGGCTAAGGGTAGTTCTTCTGTAAAGAAGCCAGTGTGACGAAGCTAAAGCCTAACAATTCAATTCTATTACTCACCTGTCTCTCTCAATAGGCTACGCAATGTCTTTTCCAACTGTTCCATCTTGTAGGGTTTGGCAACAACCCCCCTAAAACCATAATCTTTAAAGTCAGCCATTATCGGGTCAGTGGAGTAACCGCTGGATACAATTGCTTTAACATCGGGGGCTATTTCAAGCAATTTCCTGATGACATCCTTACCTCCCAACCCACCGGGAACAGTCAGGTCAAGAATAACCGCGTCAAAGGGCTGTCCTGATTCTTTGGCTTTTCGGTACTGCTCAATTGCTTCGGCACCATCTACGGTAAGTTCTACCTCATAACCAACATCAGTCAACTCAGACTCTAGAAGTTGGCGAATAACCTCTTCATCATCCATTACCAATATCCTGCCTTTGCCAGCAACAGCCGTTTCGGCTACTGCTTCCTTCTCTACCGGGATTGGTTTTTCAGAAGCAGGAAGATAGATGTGGAAGGTTGTGCCAACCCCCAACTTGGACCTGGCGGTGATGTAGCCGCTATGGTTCTTGACTATAGAATAAGCACTGCTCAACCCCAGCCCGCTTCCCTTCTGCTTTGTGGTGAAATAGGGGTCGAATATCTTACTTAGATGCTCTTTCGATATGCCAACCCCGTGGTCTTCTATGGTTATCTCCACATAGTTTCCTTCAGGCAGTGGTAAAGCACTTCTTGTTTTAACGACCCTATTCTTGGCTCCTATGTTGAGTATTCCCCCTTCAGGCATAGCCTCATCGGCATTGATAACCAGATTAGTAATAACCTGGTTTATCTGCCCTTCATCTATTTCTGCCGACCAGAGGTCATCCACTAGAGAAAACTCACACCTGACATTAGAGCCCCTCAGAGCAAAGGTAGTGGAATCTTGTATCAGTTCGGCGATAGAAACTAACTTCTTAATCGGTGCTCCACCTCTGGCAAAGGTAAGCAGTTGCTGGGTTAAATCCCTGGCTCGTAAGGATGCCTTTTCTGCCTCCACCAGTCTTTCCCCAGCCTTGCTTTTTGGTTGTACATGTCTCTTGGCTAGACCAATATTACCCATGATGCCGGTTAGGATATTGTTAAAATCGTGAGCAATACCACCGGCAAGGGTACCTATGGATTCAAGTTTCTCAATTTTTTGCCGTTCTTCTCCCAGTTGCTTGAACACTTCTGCCAGTTCTACATTATGCAAGGCGAAAGAGATATCTTGTGCAACTACTTTAAACAAGGTTATTTCCTCATCTGTGATGAAAGTGGTGGGTATAGAGGCGCTCAACAGACCGTAGACTTTACCACTATATTCCAGTCGGATAGTCAGAGCCCCTTGTCCAGAATACATGCCTGATAGAGGGCAGTCAGTGCAGGTTGAAGCTGGGTCTTTGGTTACCACAACTTCTGATTGGTCCAATGCCTGCTGACCGCAACTGGTCAGCTTACCAAGTTTCAGCCGTTCAATCATGAGCAAGAAATCTTTACCAAGCCCAGCCTCATTATATGTCACAAGCTTCCCGTTCTCATCCAGCAGGACAGCCCAGGCATTATAGTAACCACGAGTTCCGGTAAGGATATCGCAAATACCTTTGAGCAAACTGTTAATGTCTCTTTCCCTGGTAATTAACTGGTTGACATTGCGGATGGCATAGAGCACAAAGTTGAGATGCTCTATTCTCTCCTCCGCCCGCTTTCGCTCGGTTAATAGTCCTATCAACCTTGCCGCGCCCCGCAATTGCCTCTTACAAATATCGATTGTAGACAGTGGGCGGGATTTATATGCCTTGGCTTGTCTAAGGAGTTCATCAATGTTGATATCAAACCTATCCGCAATTTCATGTAGCTTGCTGTGGTCTTTGGGTGGGTCGCCATATCCAAAGTTGATGGAGCCTACGACCTCACCTCCAGCATAAATGGGAACAGCGTAGAGGCGGATGCCACCGCGACATTCAATATCAACCGGCTGCCCAGTGTAGATGCTAACTTTCGAGGCTTCGGTCCAACATGATTCGTGACAATGCCACTTGCCACTTTTCAGTGCTTCTATGTTGCCGCTGGTACCACAAAGGTTACGTGAGGCTTGGTCAAGCAAATGACACCAGCCGGATGCGAAAATGCCCAAAGCATAGTCTCCATTCTTCTCATAAACTGCTGCCGAAGTTCCTAGTAAGTCAAGGTAGTCGTTAACAACTTGAGTTAGTTCATCTCGCCCGACAGAGTCCAGCACCAAACGCATGGTATTGAGTTCAGTTAGGTCACCGTAAGGCTGTTGATAGGGATGCTTTTTTACACTAGAAACGCTTTTCATCTTGTACCTCCCATACTGCCAGGTAATCCTTCTGCCCTGATTCAAATTAATAAGGACACCAGCAATCGCCGTTAACTAGCGAATTCAGTGCCCTTATTTCATCTCCGCATTTCCTTATCCGCAATTCGTTTATTTCATTCTTTTATGTTATATTCGGTTATTATCAGGTCAATTGGCAATTAACATACCACTATTGATGTCAATAGTCAATACGCATCAATAATATGTAACTTTTTATTTACTAAAGCAAAAAGGGACGCCAGTCCCTTTTTTAGTCATTGCCATACGATTCCCTGACCCTGAATGAAGTGAAGGGGAAAAGGCAGCGAAGGGGATAAAGCAAGCACGTCTTAGGGATTGCGGAGCTTGTTCCGAGTCCTTCGGTTCATCCTTCACCCTTTGGTGAAGGATAAAGGACGAGGTATCTCGCTACGAGTTTGCTTCGGCTGCTTATCGCAATGACAAGGTGAAAGAACTGGGGAGTTTTTAAGGGACGCCAGTCCCCTCTAAATAATCTTCCCCTTCCCCTTATTAAGTCTCCTAAGGCGACTCGCCTTGTGCGAGGGGAAGGGGATAAAGGGGATAGGGTTATTAATCCTAATAGTAAGCAGTTCTCCTGCCCAGCCAGAAGGCCAGGGCTAGAAGCAGTAAGCCACCAAGCCCGATTAGGGTATATATACCCCAAGTGGGGAAGGTGAAACCAACATAGAATCCCCTGGTATCGGTCCAGGCTGTCTCATTGGAGGCAGCATCTATAGCTTTAACCCTCCAGTAGTAGGGAGCGCTCTTAGTGCTTTGCTTCAGTATTGCCATTTCCTCTTTAGTGGTAACGATGTATTCTGAAGTAGGCAAGTCTGTCTGCCTCAGCACCATAGAGTCCTCGGTGAAGTTTTCATCGGCAGCAACCTGGAGGGTATAGGTTATAGGAAGGCTTTCGTCAGTAACCTCTATGGTGGGGTCATCAGCATCTCCACACCAGTCAAATTTCCACCCCTTAAGACTGCCATCCACGCCCGGCAGTAGTGGATACACAGGTGATGGTGGCGTTGTCTCCATGGTAAAGACAAGGCTTTTAGTATTGGAGCCATCACTAACGGTTACACTATGGCCTCCGTGGGTGGAAGCCGGAGCACTAAAGTTAGCCGTCAGACTTCCATCAGCGCCAATAGGAGCTGTGGTTGCCTGAGTGCCATTATACTTAATAGTAGCCGTTCCGCTGGGTATGAACCCGGTACCATTGACAGTAATCTCGGTGCCGACATGACCTGTTACTGGGTTGATTGTGGCATAACAAGTGATAGTGAACTCTTCCGTGTCTGTATTACGAGATGTATCCGATGCTTTTACATAGCACTTACCTGGTACCGCTATTGGGATATTAAATTTAAGATCGTTGAAACTGCCATAGCTATCAGTAGTGTCCGTTCCGCTGGTTAAGTCCATAATAACATTATTGAAGTAGATGGTAATATCCTTTCTCGTGCCAAAGCCAGTGCCGTTAACAGTTAACGGGTCACCGATTGAACCTGATGTAGGGATTATGGTTATTTTTGGGCTTACGATGAACTCAGCCTCAACCGTATCATAGCGGACCTTAACGCTTATGGTATGGTCACCAGCAGAGGAGTTGGGAACAATAATAGTACAAGTAAATTCACCCTTGGAATCAGTTTCCTTATCACATAAATCTTCGCCGCTATCGTATTTGACGGTAATATCTTTGTTCTTGGTAAAACCGACGCCGGTGATTACAACATAGTCACCAACATAACTCTGTGTACGGTCTAGTTGAATGTCTCTTACGGTAAACTCCTCAACGGCTAGTATACTACCCCCCTTGGTATAAGTAGTATAGACAAAGTAGTCGCCGCCATTAACATCTTCGCTCACATCGCCATCTTCCATCTCGTCAGGGACATCGAAATAGGTATCAATATCCCCCTCATCTGATGCACCTGAACCACCAGCATGGGTCGTATCCACCCTCTCATAGGAATCAAGGTCTTCAATGTCATCGCCCTCATCGGCTTCTTGGCTGGAAAAGTAGATATAGACGATATCGCCCGGGTCATAACCAGAGCCCCAAACATCAATCTCTTCACCGATTTCGCCACTGCTCGGGCTGATGTTAAGCGACTCCGCAGCTAGAGCTGGTGTGGCTGGTATAGTCATTACCAGCAGGGAAAGAACCATGGCTAAAGCCAGACTGCGAACTATTTTACCACGACCGGCAAATATACTATTGTACTTCATTAAACAATCCTCCCTTTTTATTCCCCTTATAAGGGGGAGCTATTTAGATTATAGGGGTGCCACCCCTATAGGAGTTCTTTTGTTTGAGATAACCCTTTTATACCATAGCTCTGGGTCAAAGTCAATTCCAAAGGGGTTTGAAAAATGACAAAATACTATTGACCATTATAGAACATATGTGCTACTCTTACGGTGAAAGGTTATGACACGCCAGCTATAGAGTCGGAGCAAGCGAATATGATTTCCGAAGATAATCCTTCACTATGTGAAGGACAAACTGAATTGGACCTGTCACCGGAGTATTGCCATTATCAGGATGGGGGTTGTGAGTTTGCTGATTCATGCCTTAATTGCCCTTTCCCAAGGTGCATTTATGACCAACCTGGAGGCAAGCAGCGCTGGATGAAGGAGATGCGAAACAGGGAGATGGCAAGGCTGTTCATTACTGAAGATAAGTCAGCACAGGAGCTGGCATTTATGTTTGGTGTAAGCCAGCGAACGGTTCAGAGGGTATTGTCTAGGCGAAGGGAGGATTAAGAAAAGGTTATGAATAAAGAATCGCTATCAGCTCAGTTAGCTAAGAAAGACCAGGAGCGTATTAAGGGCTATACCAATTTACTTGATTTCTATCATGGTGTCCAGTGGTTAGGTAGAGCAGTTCGGGGTGAGAAACGATTGACCTTTAATTATGCTAAGACCCTGGTTGATAAAATCACCAGCTATTTAATGTCAGGTGTTGTTTTGGCGGTTGAGGCACCATCCGAAAATGAGCAGGATGTTTCTATTGCCCACGACGCCGAGAAAGCTATTAACTATGTCCACGATTATAATAACCTCGACCAGTTGGACTTTGATACCGAAATAGACTGCGCTATCCTCGGTGACGCTTGCTACAAGGTCATTTGGGATAATGAGGCAAAGAAAGTCCGGGTAACTTCCCCCGATGTTCAGGGGATTTACGTCTGGTGGCTTGGTGATGATGTCTCACGTGTCTGGAGAGTTGCCTCTAAGTATTCTCTTACTGTCGAGGAAGTCCAGATGCTCTATAACATCACCCCTAAAACCAAGTCGCCGACTGTTATTGAGCTATGGACGGACAAGGACTTTGAGCTTTACCTGGATAATGACATCATCGAGAAGAAGCCTAATCCCTACGGCTTTATTCCCTTTGTTATCTATCCTAACCTCAGGGAGCCTAAGAAGTTTTGGGGTATTTCTGATATTACCCAGGTCATGGAGTCCCAGCGCGAGCTTAACCGGGCTATGTCTCAGTTATCACACATACTGGAGCTATCAGGCAATCCTATTGCTGTCCTGGAGAATATAGAGGAATCTGAGGATATAGCCGTTAAGCCCGGTGCCGTCTGGAATCTTCCCGAAGATGCTAAGGCATATCTTCTGGACTTATTACAGGGCGGCGGCGTCCGTATGCACATTGAGTATATTGACCTCTTATATCGCACTATGCACGATGTTGGGGAGTCCCCCAGGGCGGCTTTCGGCGGTGTCGAGCGTGACCTGTCCGGTGTAGCCCTGGAGATTGAGCTTCACCCTTTGCTTCAGAAGGTTAAGCGCAAGCGAATTATTAGAACCGCAGCCTATATCCATAGAGCCAGGATGATACTTAGCTTGCTTGAGAAATATACTGGTCAGCCTTTCGGTGATAATCGTATTCGTGTTGTGTGGGGTTCTGTGTTACCCCAGGACTTAGTTCGTCAGGTTAATAGTGAGCAAATCTTAGTCCAGACCGGCGTCCATTCCCGCAGGCGGGCTATGGATGAGTTGGGTATCAAAGACCCCGAGCATGAATTCACCAGGTGGCTTGAGGAGCGAGCAACTATCCTCAAAATGAATCGTGAACTTAGCGCCCGTTCTACCAGAGGCGGTGAGCGTGAGAGAGCAGTACAGTCTCAGGGAGATGGTGTTGAGTAATAAACTTATCCTTCACTCAGAGTGAAGGATAAAGAGGAGTAACGTATGACCGAAGAGGAAATCCAGGCACTTAAGGAAGAACTGGAATCTACCAAGACCGAGCTGGAGCCTACTAAGGCTGAGCTGGAGACTGTCAGGGCTGAGCTTCAGAGTATCCAATCTGCACTGGAAGCAGCTCAGATTGAGCGTACTTCAGCTACTGATTCTGTTACCGATCTAAGCCTAAAGCTGGAAACTAGCCTTAATGAGAACCAGGCTCTCGAAGAAAAACTATCTGTTTCGGAAGGTCTATTGTCTCAGGCTAATACCAGTATCACCGACCTTGTCTCAGCCTATAAGGAATCCTTAGCCTTATCTAATCCTTCCATTCCCGTCGCACTTATTACTGGTGACACTATTCAGGCTGTCAATCAGTCCCTTGAAAACGCCAGGGTAATGGTTGATAAGGTCAAGGCTAATTTAGAGACTGAAATCGCATCTGGTAAAGTCCCTGCCGGCGCTCCACCCCGAACCGAGCCAGACCTATCGGCTCTGTCTCCACGTGAGAAAATCCAGTACGCTATAACGAAAGAAGGAGGTAATAAATAGTGGGTATTCCTTTAGCCGAGGCAGCGAAGCTGTCTAATGATATTCTTCTCCAGGGAGTTGTCGAGACCATCGTCAAGGATTCGCCTATCCTTCAGCTCCTACCTTTTATTGAGATTGTAGGCAATGGCTTAACCTATAATAAGGAAAATGCTTTGTCTACCATTGATTTCTATAATGTGGGTGATACCTGGGTTGAGTCTACACCGACCTTTACTCAGGTTACTGCTACCCTTAAGATTCTGGGCGGGGACGCCGATGTCGATAATTTCTTGAAGGCTACCCGTTCTAATATCCAAGATTTAGAGGGCGCTATCATCGAGCTTAAGGCGAAGGCTTTACGACATAAGTTCGAGGATACTTTTATCTATGGTGATCCTTCTGTCAATGCTAAGCAGTTCACTGGTTTGCGCATGCTCATTGATACCACTAGCGCCAGTGACCAGGTCATAGCTATGGGAGCTACCGGTGCCACTCTCACCCTGGCTAAACTGGATGAGCTTATTGACGCTATCAAGGGCGGTAAGCCCGATATGTTGCTTATGAGCCGAAGGTCGAGGCGCAAGCTTAATGCCCTTTGCCGTGCAGCCGGTTCAGGCATGATGGAGACCGACCGGGACAAGTGGGGTAATTTCGTTCAGTACTGGAATGGTATCCCTATCGGTATCAGTGATTGGATACTTGATACCCATACCCTTTCCGGTAGTGTTGAGACTGCTACTACCGGGGCTACCAATTCTACCATCTATGCCATTGCGTTCGGTGAGGGCGCTCTTAGTGGGCTTACCGCCCCAGGTCATATCATTGTGGAGCCTATCGGCTCACTGGAGACTAAAGATGCTTCCCGCACTCGTATTAAGTGGTATACGGCTTTGGCGCTGTTTAGTGCTGTCAAGGCTGCTGCCTTAATCGGTGTGCAGGATTAAGTTGTTTATACCATGTTAATTTTGTTGACACTATGTTAACAACGAGAAAGGAGTAATGAAATATGGCACTAACAGATGTTACCGATGGTAGTCGAGTTATCAAAGAGGGTATCGGTCCTATGAAGCTGACCCTTACCGGCGCTGTTAAGGTAGGTGACCTTGTCGATGCTGCCGGTGTCCAGGCGGATGCCAACGCTGGAAAGTCAGCTAAGTTTATCGCCGGGCAACCCGGTTTAGTGGGTGATGTAATCACTGTCTATAGAGAAGCCGTAATCGGTGGCGTATCAGGCGGAGCTTTAGGTACTGCTGTTTATCTATCTGACACTGCGGGGGGATATTCCGAGACGGCATCCACTACCAGTCGTCAGGTAGTAGGTAGAATGGTATCCGCTACCGAAATGTATATCTGCCCCGAGGACTTTGCCGAAAAGAGTTTCGTCAATGCTACCTTTGCTGCCGCCGATGTGGTAGGTACTACATCAGCTAAGTTCATATTCACCGCTACTCAGAGGGTTAAAGTTACCAAAATCAGCGAGGTTCACGCCGTTGTCGCTGGTCAGGCTGGTACTCTCGATGTCGAGCGGTTACAGGGTACTGAGGCAGTTGGCGGTGGTAATGGTGATGCTTTGTTAGGCACCACTAAAATAGACCTTGCGGGGACTGTCAATACAGTCCAGTCCCCTGCTCTAACCTCTACCGCTGCTCATCTTATATTAGAGGCAGGTGATAGGTTGGCTCTTAAGTTAGCCAGTGGCGCCGCAACCTCTCTGGTAAACGCCAATATTACTGTCGAGTTGGAGCGGGCTTAGTTTATGGTACTTCGTGGGTTTTGCCCTCCCACTTAATACACTTTTTCCTCCCTTTTTGCAGGGCTTTCGGGGGTTGAGCCCCTGTCCTTCACCTTAGTGGAGGACTAATCAACCCCCACCTAGTCCTTCATCTTAGTGAAGGGCAAAGAAATGGAGGTTAGGTATGTGGAAAGTAGATTCAGGCAGTGATACCGGTACTACCACTAATGCTTATGCCAATGCTTTAGCTTGGTATTGCTCTGAGCTGTCTAATAAGACCATCCTGCTTAAGAATACCCACGGCACTCTCTCTCTTAAATATAAACTGCTTGGTTATGTTAAAGAGGGTGGCTTCTCCACGGAGCTGGTGGCTGAGACCGAGCTTCTTGCCGGTGAGATTGCCGAGTTCCATTACGATAGGCAGTGGCAGCAGTTGGTCTTACAGGTTATCGACGGCACTGGTCATGCTACTTACCAGGTCGATTATCAAGGACAGGGGGCTTAGCTATGTCTGATAAATATCATTCAGATACACAAGAGAAGATTGAGACTATTCATTATCAGCCTGATTGTAAGGATACGGGTGATTTAGAGGCTGCCACAAAAACTATAACCGCCACCTCAAAGCAAGGCGCTGCCGATTATAGTAAATCATTGACCCTGCTTAAGCCCGATGATGCTCGTATGCTTATTAAACGAATAGGCTCCAGGCTTGAGGTAACCAGGGATAGTGGCTCTTCAAATAACCTTTATTGTAGCGTCTATGTTGATGACGCCGATGGTAGTGAGGCTGACCATTGTCTCTTTGATGGTGTGGATGTTCAGGCTGCATCCCTTAATGTCCAGGATGTTCTTGAGGGGACAAAGGAGGTTATCTTTGACTTGCTCAAAGATGGTGAATCACATACCCTTTACTTTTTCTTTTGGGTGGATAGCGGTAATTCTGTGATAAGCAAGGTTGAGCTGTTGTACGGAGTTGGTTCTACCGGTACATCTCATTATACCTGCTTAACCATAAGTCATTGTGGCTTAATGATGCTTGGTGCTCATGTTGGCAAAACAGGCTCAGGCACGCAATATACTGACATTCATAATGTCTTATCCAATTACTCCTATGGAAATATGATATTGCCCCAGGATACCTCAACCATCCACGCAATGAAAGACCCTGGTCTTTTTCTGACTACTGAGGGAGCATCTGTGAGGTTTTGGGGTACAGTGGCTACCGATATTCTTTATGTTAGGGATTGCCAGGTCATGCTAAGGAGTGAAAGATGAATCTAACAGACCTTTATGATAATACCCCGGTAAACAGGCATTCCTATATCAGGGTTTTTGATGATATTGTTTTCGTCAGAGATGATGATGGCAATATCACTGAGTATCGTATCCTTGATGATGGTGAGCTTTGGCTTACTCACTCTGATACGGAGCAAAATCAGTCTCTTAAGTCTATCAAATCTAAGCTCGGAATTATTACTAAAGAGTAGCTTGAAGGGGCAAAGCCCCTTCAAAAACAGTCCTTACCCCTCTCCTTTGAAGGAGAGGGGTTCACCCTGAAGGGGACAAAGGGGGTGAGGTAGATATGACCCTAACTGATATGAGAGTCATAGTCAGGCGTGATTTACATGATGAGGATGATGCTAACTATCGCTGGTCTAATGACGAGATAGACCGCCAAATAGCCCACGCCCTCAGTGATTTCTCTGAGGCTTTGCCTCTAGAGCAGAAGGCGACTATAGCCACTGTCTCCGATAGCCGTGAGATTGATATATCAAGCGTCACTGATAGGGTTAGAGTCGAGGCTGTTGAATATCCTATAGCCCAATTCCCACATCGTCATCAGCGCTTCTCCCTCTGGTCTGATATTGTTACCCTTCTTGGTTCTGAAATCCCGGATGGCTCGGATTGCTATATCTATTATGGTAAGCTCCATACCCTTGACGCTGATACCTCTACCATTCCCGCTCAGTATGAGGACTTGGTCGCTCTGGGTGCCACTGGTTACGCTTTAGTTGAGTGGTCTGCCTATTCTGTCGACCGAGTCAGTGTGGGCGGTTCTATTACTCCCGTCTATGCCCTTAGTTGGGGTAAAGATAGATTATATCAGTTTACCTCAGAGTTAAAACGTTTAGGCAGGCATAACCGCTTGAGGGTTAAATCACTCTATAAGCCTTATTATCCGCCCTATTCTAAGACAACCGATTTCGGTCCCTAAATATATCTTGTCATTGCGAGTCCTTCTATTGAAGGACGAAGCAATCTAAAAGGAGGTTAAAATGTCAAATGCTTATGATGCTAAGCCCCTGACTAAAGAAGGTCTACCCTGGCAGGCTTTCGCTATTGTTGGCGATAAGAATGACCCTTCTACCTGGAAACTTCCCCATCATACCAAATCTATCTTTCGTGTCCTTAAGGGCAGGCTTGATATTGAACATACTGTAGATTGGGATAGGATGCCCTCTGCTGTCGCCGCTCTTTCACCAGGTGGTTATCGTGGTCAGCGTGTTGACGCCGGTCCCGAGGTCATCTTGCAGGCAGCGAATCATCTGGCTAATCACTACCGAAAGGCGGATAAGCCATTGCCCGATACCCTGGCATCCCTTGTGTAGGAGTTTAAAATGAAACAAAAGACAGAGTTTCACGAAGCTATTAAGGTATTGGTTCGTCCATTTATCATTTGTTGGGGTTTTATCGTTTACGGCGCTTGTGTCCTTGCTCAGATTGAAGTCCCTATCTTGTTAGCTACCCTGGTTTCAGCCGTTATTGTTGAATACTTTGGTGAGCGTGCTATCAAGCGGTTTAAAGAGTAATGATAGTTAAAAACTTATAGCTAGATTATGAGAACGTTATCGTCAACTCTTTTAGCTGAACAGAAAGTCCTTCCCGGAAGGACCAGGACGCCCTATGTCAAGGTCGAAGCCAAGAACCTTGTTAATGGAGTTGTCCGCCTCGCCTGGACACGCCTCTATACCGGTTCTGAGGACGATTACTTTCACTGTGTGGCTATGCCTTCCGATGGTAGTCTCATAAGGCTTAGAGTAACCCCGCCATCTGATAGCCGAAAGCTCTATTATCAAAGAGTAACCAGTCCCGATGAAAATTCCGATTACTCTTCCTGGACTTATTTAAATATATATAATGCCGTCATTGTCGCTTCATGCGCCTATGACGCCAGGGTCAGCCAGTTCTATATCAAGAATACCCGGGCTATCTATCATAGAGAGTCTATTGATAACGGCGCATCCTGGTTTAGTTGGAATATAGTGGCTTACACTCCTACTACCGCTATATATGGTATCGCTTCCGCTTATAAGCCTAACGGCGATATCGCTCTATTTTATGCTGACCAGGCTACTCTCTACGTTCTAAAGCGTTTGAGTTCTAATTGGTTTAGTCCATTGCCCTGGGATACGTCTACCGGTGACCTCTCTGGTATCGCTTGCGTTTATGACAGTGACTGGAATTTACTACTTTCAGGACAGGATTCAGATGATAACTATAAACTGTGGTCTCTTATCTATGGTGATGGTGGCTCTGTGGAGTCTGGCACCTGGTCTGACTTAAAGGAGATTGCTTCCGCTGAGTCAGGATTGGGGTTTCAATATCACCGCCCCTTTATGGCTAAGCCAGACGTTTATCGTGCCTTCTTTATTGATAAGTTTACCGGTGTCGAAGCCTATAATCGTCCCTTCTGGACTCATTCCATACCCGATACCGCTTTCCCATCTAATCTATGGCGCGAGCCAGTCCCCTTTAACCTATCTTCTGAATATGGTCTGGCTATATGCTATGACCCTACTCATTGTTGGCTTACCAGTCCTGAAGGGGTATGGAGGGCTTCACGAGCTATTGAAACGCTTGTATTAACGTCTGACGTCCTCTCAGCCCATCTTGAGCAGAATCCAGAGCTTGCCATTCTTCTTGTTGAGCTTGATAATAGCCAGGCTGATTATGCCTCTTTGCCTTCCCCTTTAGCTATTGGCTGTCAGATTGATTTCAGTCCTGGTTATGTTACCTCTGAGGGTAATGAGGTAAGCTCAGGTCTCACTTTTATCCTTGAAGCCTATGAGTATGTTAGCTCTGGAGGTGCGTCCACGCTCCAGCTCCATGCTTATGATTCCTGGAATTCTATCAATCTATGGCGAGCCAGGCATCAGTTCCGATGGAATAATGCCTCAGAGGAGTTATCTATTAAAGGTATCCTTGAGTTTGTCCTGGCAAGAGTAGGCTTGAAATTAGAGGTTGTTTCTGAGTCGAGCGCCATCACTGGTACTTATCACGAATTCACTATCAATCCTAATAATCGTGGTTTATCGGTTATCAGGAAACTTTTATCTTTCGTTCCCGACGTCATCTTCCTGGAAGGTAATATCGCTTACCTGGTTAATCCTCAGTCATCGGATAGCTCAGTCTATAGCTATGTTACGCCTCAAACTGCCGAACATCCTATTATTGAGGGGAAGTATCGCTTTGGTGCCTGGTCTTTTAATCGTTTGCATGTTCAGGGACTTGCCCCGGATGATTCATTAATTCTATCTGATAATTTTGGCTGGGACGAGATTGATGTTATGTATGACCGTTATAAACAGCTTTATCAAACTTATCTCAGTACTTTATCCAAAGCTCAGGCTATTGCTACTGCTTACTTCAGAGAGGCTGATATTGAGTCTGTTAATGGTTTTGTTTTGGTGCCTGTTAATTGTGGGCAGCAGCTCAATGATGTTATAGATATAACCGACAGCCGGGCTGGGCTCAATGCTGATAAAAAGCGTGCACTAGGTTTAGTCCTGGTTTATCAGCCAGCCAAAGGTCTGTATGCGCACCGATTGTGGCTGGGAGCAGTGTAAGGACTATTGACATATAAAATATTAAAAGTTAAAAATAAAATATTAGCTTGTGGCTTTTAGCTTATAGAATTTGGAGTGACTATGGGATTTAATTTCCCATACGGGAAATTTCTAGATACTAATATCTAATCTCTAAATTTTAAAGGAACCAAACAATTTTGAAATTAATATTTGTTGAGTATTCGGGATAGGGTTTTGATAAAGATGTAAAGGAGGTTATGTGGTAATGAACCTGAGAAAAGCGGTGCTAAAGAGTTTTAACTCTGGTGATTATACTGCTACCATCCAGCTTACTGGTAGCTATAAGGTTTACCTGGAAGGTATTGATGTGGCCAGAAATTTGCCAGCGGCAGAAATGGCTCTGGGCAGGAAGGTAGCGGTCATATTTTTCGATGAGTATAACCCCAAAGAAGCAGTAGTAGTCGCCGTTTACACCTAGGTTGTGGCATAACCAAATTCCACTATGGGCTTTACCACTGTTGATATCTATCTGCATAACCCATTAAAAGTAACCCCCATATTGGCAGGTAGTACTGATTGCCGACACTGAAGAGATATAAGCTGTTGTTCTAGATTAGTATTATTGATAATAGGCAATATTTATACTATAATCTTGTCTATAGTCTATTATAATTATGAAGGAGCAAGCTGTCTTTGTATCGTACTAGTACTAATAAAAACCCGGCGATAATGACCGTAGATGATGTTTCCCATTATCTGCGCATTTGCCGAGCCAGTGTTTACCGCCTGACAAAGAGAAGCGAGATACCGGTAAGCCGAGTTGGCAGACATCTACGTTTCAGGAAGGATGTAATTGATGAGTGGCTGACGCAAATGGAGGACAAAAACTATAATTTACATTAATTATAAATTAATGATTAATCTTAGTCTAATTATATTTAAGCTGGTTTTGAGACAATAAAATCGGTTTAGCTGTGGTTTGGCATTAAATCTTAGGTTTAAAAAAGGCGCTATTAAATATTAAATAACCTTACTGAATAAAGGAAGTACGGGATGAGGGACCAATATAAGACAAAAGAGGAACTTATAAATGAACTACTGGAAAGACGCCAACGGGTTGCTGAATTAGAATCATCAGAAGCGGTGTGTAGGCAGACTATAGAAGATATTACAAGACAGAAAGAGCTTGCAGATAGCTTTATTGCCTTAATGCAGGATGGATTATCGGTAGTAGATGTAAATGGCGTTCAGCTTGATGTGAATCCTTCTCTTTGTCAAATGACTGGTTTTTCAAGAGAGGAACTCATTGGAGTGGGACCTCCTCACCCTTATTGGCCACCAGAAGAGTATGAAGATATTAACAGAGCTTTTCATAAAACCTTAGGGCATGAATTCGATAATTTCGAATTGATTTTCATGCGAAAAACTGGGGAACGCTTTCCGGTAATTGTAAATCTCTCAGAATTAAGAGACCATTATGGGAACATAACCAGTTATTTTGCCACTGTCAAGAACATCACCGATAGTAAGAAGATGGAAGAGAGGATAAAGCACTTAAACCTAGTGCTACGTGCTATCCGCAATGTCAACCGGCTCATTACCAAAGAGAAAGACCGCGAGAAGCTGCTCAAAGGCGCCTGCGATAACCTTATTGAAACCCGTGGTTACTACAACGCCTGGATTGCTCTGCTTGATGAATCTGGAAAGCTCGTGGCACATGCCGAATCCGGGCTGGGCGAAAGCTTCATGCCTATGGTTAAGTGTCTAAAGCATGGTCAATTGCCCGCTTGCGGGCAGCGGGCACTCAAGCAATCGGAAGCTGTAGTAATTGAAGACCCGGTCTCCACCTGCACTGACTGCCCTCTCTCAAGCAACTCTGCTGGCAGGAGCGCAGCGACGGTACGGCTGGAATATGGGGGGAAGGTTTACGGGCTTCTGTCTGTATCCGTAGCTGGTGAGATGGCAACTGATGTGGAAGAACTGGGTTTGTTTCATGAGGTGGCGACGGATATAGCTCTCGCCCTGTACAACATAGAACTGGAGGAACAGCGCAAGCAGGCGGAGGAGGCGCTGAAGGCATCTGAACAAGAGAAAGGCAGCATCCTGAATGCTATTTCTGACATTGTGGTGCTTCAAGACAAATCATTGTCTATTCTATGGGTTAATAACGTAGGAGCTCAGTCGGCGGGCAAGAGTTCGCAAGAATTAGTCGGCCAGCACTGCTACGAATTATGGCACGGCCGAAACGAGCCCTGCGAAAAGTGTCCAGTACTCGAAACGCTAAAGACAGGAGCACATGCCGATGGAACTATGACAACTCCCGATGGAAGACAGTGGGAGATCAAAGGGGAACCTGTACGTAACATTGCTGGCGAAATTATAGGAGCCATCGAAGTTGCCCGTGACATCACCGAGCGCAAGCAGGCAGAGGAAGCTCTGCGGGAAAGCGAGGAAAAGTTAAAGCGGATGTTTGAGTCTGCCACCGATGGAATTGTGGTCACTGACCTGAATGGGAACATTATAGAAGTGAATGAATCGGCAGTTCGCTTGTATGGCTCGGATAGTAAGGAGAAACTCATTGGACGAAGTGCTTTTGAGTTTATTGCTGAGAAAGACCGAGCTCAGGTTATGGAGGTCTTGAAAAGCGCGCTGGAAGACGGGCAAATCCGGAGGAATGTTGAGATCACGTTTCTGACCGAGGATGGCCGTGAGTATTTTGCCGAGGTAAGCAGTGCTTTGCTCAAAGATGCGTCTGGCAATCCTGTTGGCTTCATTGCAATAACAAGAGACATCACCGAGCGCAAGAAAGCAGAGGAGGAAATCAGAAAGTTATTATTTGCTGTTGAACAAAGCCCAAGTATGATTGTGATTACTGATATCGATGGCAATATTGAATATGTTAATCCTAAAGTGACCCAAGTAACTGGTTATAATTCCGAAGAGCTTATTAAGGAAAAGGCTGGTAATTTAGGTGAACAAGCTCCCGAAGAATATAAGCAAATGTGGGATACAATTATCTCCGGTGGAGAATGGCGGGGAGAGTTTCGCAACAAGAAAAAGGATGGGGAGTTCTACTGGGAGGCTGCATCTATTTCACCGGTTAGAAACACAGAGGGAGTAATCACTCATTTTGTTAAGGTGGCAGAAGACATCACCGAGCGCAAGAAGGAACAGGAGAAACTCATGCTCAATGACCGGCTGGCTTCGGTTGGTGAGCTGGCATCAGGTATTGCCCACGAGCTTAACAATCCATTAACCAGTGTCATCGGCTTTACCCAGTTACTTTTAGAAAGAGACATCTCAGATGATATCAGAGATGATTTAAAGACTATATACAGTGAAGCGCGACGTACTGCCGAGGTAGTGAAAAATCTGCTCACCTTTGCCCGCAAGCACCCACCAGCCAAGCAGTTAATAAACATGAATAGCATCATTAACAAGGTGTTGCAAATGCGTGCCTACGAACAAAGAGTAAGCAATATCCATGTCATTACTCGGTTTGCTCCTGACCTACCAGAAGTCATAGCTGATTATTTCCAAGTACAGCAGGTTTTCCTCAACATCATTATCAATGCCGAATATTTTATGCTTGAGGCACACCAGAGAGGCACGCTGACTATTACTACGGAAAGGACAGAGGGAATTGTCAAGGTTTCCTTTGCTGACGATGGTCCCGGGATTAGTAAGGAAAACCTGGGGCACCTATTTGACCCCTTCTTTACTACCAAGGAGATAGGTAAGGGGACCGGACTAGGCTTAAGCATCTGTCATGGGATAATAACTGAACACGGCGGTGGGCTATATGCTAAAAGCGAACCGGGTAGGGGCGCCACCCTTATTGTAGAACTACCTATCAGTGTCTGTTAAAAGGAAGAGTTAAATGAAAAACTACAGTGCTAACGCCGAGAGAATCCTGGTAGTTGAAGATGAACCGGCAATTTGTGAGGTATTTCGGAGCATCCTGAGTGATGAAGGGTTTGAGGTGGATATTGCCCCCGATGGGGCTGTGGCTCAAGATATGTTGGGGGAAAAGGACTATGACCTTTGCCTCATTGACATCAAGACGCCAGTAATGAACGGAAAGCAACTCTACCAAGTTATCATTGGTAAACATCCCAAGCTAGCCAACAGGGTAATATTCGCTACCGGAGATACGATGGATAGATACACTCAGCGTTTTCTGGAGCTAGCCGAACGACCATATCTGCTTAAACCATTCAATATTGATGAGTTAAGAGAAATAGTTAGAGAAACTATGAGGCAGATGGCGAAATGACTGCAAACAAAGAAACAATATTGATTGTTGACGATGAAGAGGCAATCAGGAGACTCCTCCATCAGAAGCTATCTGGTGTGGGCTATCGTTGTGTGGAGGCTGGTAGTGCTGAGCAGACTCTGGACGAGCTAAGAAATAACACGGTTGAGCTGGTTGTTCTGGATATTAAAATGCCGGACAAACCAGGAACTGAGCTGCTGCCTGAATTAATAGCTAGATATCCCGATACAGCAATGATTATGGCAACTGCCATTGTGGATACCGATATTGCTATCCAATGCATGAGGCAAGGGGCTTATGATTACCTGACCAAGCCATTTAATCTGGATGAGGTTGTCCTGAGTGTAAATCGGGCTTTGGAGAAGAGGAGGCTGGAGCTTGAGAATAGGGATTACCAACAGCACCTGGAGCAGAAAGTAGAGGAACAAGCCAGGAAAATCCGTGATGCATTTCTTAGTGCCATAACTGCCTTAGCTTATGCTCTGGAAGCCAAAGATGCTTATACTAGTGGACATTCACAGAGAGTAGCTGAAATCTCGGTAGTTATAGCCAAGGAGTTAGGCATGTCGCAAGAGAGCATCGATAAAATAAGGTTGGCTGGGCTAGTCCATGATATCGGAAAGATAGGAATAAAGGAGTCTGTGCTACACAAACCGGGCAAACTCACCAACGAGGAGTATCAGCTTATACAATCACATTGCGAAGCAGGGGAGCGCATCTTAACTCCTATTGTAGAAGACGAGGAGATTCTAAGGATGGTGAGACATCACCACGAGCGCTACGATGGAGGAGGTTATCCTGATGGGTTATCTGGTGAGCAGATACCGTTGGGAGCCAGAATTATAGCGGTGGCTGATACCTATGATGCTATGACATCCAAGCGCCCCTATCGGGAGGCAATGAGTATTGAAGCTACTTATGCTGAGATAGAGCGTAGCAAGGGTACACAGTTTGACCCTATCGTGGCCGATGCCTTTCTCAGAGCCAACAAATCCGCAGGTGCTGCCGTTTGATTTCAGTAAACCTAGGACTCTGAAGGATGTCAAACTAGCCAGTATTTGAGGTTTGGTAAGGTCATGGAGGTGAAGGGTGGAAATAGATGAACTTCTTAAATTAATGACAGATAAGCGTGCTTCAGACTTACATCTGAAGGCGCCAAGCCCTCCTGTGCTCCGCATTGATGGTGCGCTTGTCCCACAAGAAGACATGCCATCGCTTACTCCTAGAGATGTTGAAAACGCCTTTGAGCAAGTCACTCCTCATGAGGGCAAGGTTATTTTTCTCAGGGAACGGGAGCTTGATTTCGCCTATAGTGTTCCCGGGTTAGCGCGATTCCGAGTTAACGTAATACAACAAAGAGGCACAATGAG
>CAZMJZ010000006.1:0-14034 GCA_964566845.1 uncultured Dehalococcoidales bacterium
CATACCCTGAGACATCTACCACTTCACTATAGGTCATCAGCTTAATATAAGGATGTTGCCCCACTCCACTCATCTTCGGAGTAAGAATGCAAGCTGAGCAATCTAAGGTAGGAAATGTCTTGTCAAACTGTGCCATGTGTCCACCGATACTAGGTTCGCGCTCCACAAGATAAACAGTGTGCTCAGAATCGGCAACCTCCAAAGCCGCCTGAATCCCGGCAATACCGGCCCCTACCACCAGAACATTAGGACTGACCGGAACTTCTCTTTTCTCCAGTGGCTCTTGATAATAAACCCGTCTTACCGCTGCGCTCACCAATGCCTTAGCCTTTTCGGTGGCTAGCTTCTTATCTTCAGTCACCCAGGAGCAATGCTCACGAATATTTGCCTGCTCATAGAGATAGGGGTTTAGCCCTGCATCTTGGCAAGCTCGCCGGAAGGTATGCTCATGTAAGGTTGGCGAGCAGGAGGCAACAACTACGCGATTGAGCTCATACTGCTTTATATCCTCCTTAATCATATCTTGCCCTGGGTCAGAGCACATATATATGTAATCTTTAGCTACTACCACTGAAGGTAATCCCCGGGCAAACTCAGCTACTGCGCTTATATCCACTGTCCCAGCGATATTGCTTCCGCAACCGCAGACATAGACGCCAATTCTAACTTTGTCTTCCATCCTTAAGCCTCCAATAGTATTATCAAATTGCCTCTTCAACCAATTGGGCAACGTCCCTAATTTCAATAATGTCACCCTGGTTTGCAGTCAATACGCTATCTTCAAAGTTAAGCATGCAATAAGGACAGGAAATGGCTAATACACTGGCTCCTGTCTCAGTAGCCTGCTCTATCCTTAGGTCGGAAAGTCTCTCACCCTTTTTAGTTTCCATCCACAGCCCCCCTGCACAACCACCGCAACATAAACTGTTTTCACGATAATCCACCATCTCAACCAGTTCCAAACCGGGGATACTTTCCAGAATCTGCCGCGGCTCATCATATATACCTGCATAACGTCCCAAGCAACAGGAATCATGATAAGTAACCTTTTTATTCAACTCCTTGGTGAACTTTAACCTCCCTTCTTTAATAAGTCCGGCTAAGTATTCAACAAAATGAATTACCTCAAAATTGCCCCCAAACTCGGGGTATTCATTCTTGAAAGTGTCATAACAATGGGGAGAGGAGGTAATAATCTTGTTAACACCAGCTTCCTTGAAAAAGTTAATATTATTCTGGGCTAGGCTCTGGAACAGGCTCTCATTACCTGCCTTGCGTATACTCTCACCGCAGCAGGTTTCCCCGACACCTAAGACCCCAAAATCTACATCGGCCTTTTTCAGGATATTAACTGTAGCCCGGGCAACTCTTTGGAAGATTGGATCGTATGCTTGAAGACAGCAGGGAAAATACAATATCTCAGTTCCTTGGGTAAAGGTTTTTACGCCAAGGTCTCTTACCCAATCCGCCCGTTTCTCCGGTGCCTCCCCCAATGGATTACCTACACCAGAAATGTTCTTAAATGTAACCCGCAGCGAATCGGGTACCTTGCCCACACCAACTTCCACAATGACTCTGCGCAAAGCCCTCATAACATCTACTATTTCTACACCACGGGGACATCTCTGGACACAAGCCCCACAACCAACACATTTCCACATCTCTTCAGATTCAAAGTCAATCAAGCCTAATTGCGCCTGGCGCATTATTTTGCGAACGTTGAAACTTTTTACCAGGTTCCAAGGGCAGGTAGCAGTACAAGTACCACATTGATAACATAATTCAAGGACTTCGCCACCTTCCTCTTTTATAATATCTTCCGCTTCTTTACATGGTGCCACTGCTTGCATGATAAACCTTTCTCCCCTCTTCTATTTTTTTGGGCATTGAGTCAAAGCCTATTAAATTAGCATATTGACCACACCTATGTCAACCGTGGGATTGACTGGTTAGAATATGTTACCCGGTAACAGTTTATTTTGAGAGAATACCGGGTTTATTTAATTCAACCGCACTAATTCGTCTGTAAATAGCTCCTTCTCTGCTTAACTGGGGGCTCCTCATTAATAACGACGATGGCAGCTTCAATCTCTACCTTCCCCTTGCTAATCATAGCCAGAGCTCGGGCAGCGGTGGATGAAGCCTGAGCTACAATATCAGATATATCCTTGGGACCCTGACAACAACCAACTACGAATATCCCCTCATTCACAGTAGCTACTGAGTGCCTCACATAGCTCTGGGGTGGTGTATCCTATCAAAGTGTAGATGGAGTAGGTTGGGGCTTCCTTCGCTGGACAAGCTTAGCCAGCCAGATACTCATCTCATACAGAATTATTAACGGAGCAGCAACCAGGGTCTGATTTATAGGGTCAAAGGTAGGGGTAATTATGGCGGCGAGGATAAAGGCAAATATAATTGCCCACTTCCGCTTATCAGAGAGCCACTTTGGCTTGAGAATACCAAGCCTTGCTAGGAAGGTGGTCACTACTGGCATCTCAAAGACAAGACCAACAGCCAGCAGCAGTCTGGTCACGATTGAGATATAATTCCCGATCTTAATCTGGGGAGTGGCTATGTCACTGCCGAAGGTAATTAAAAATTTAGTTGCCGGTGGTATTAGCATGAAGTAAGTAAAGGCGACACCGGCGGCAAACATCAGTGCTATCCAGGGGAGCATCAGATAAACATACCTTTTTTCCTTGCTGGTGAGTGCCGGGGAGACAAACATAATAAGGTGATAAGTTAGGTAGGGCATGGCTAGTATAATACCGCTGACCAGACACACCCTCATAATGATGCCGATCATCTCTGTCATCTCGATGAAGATGAGAGTGATGTCTTGGGGGGCAGGAGCAATCAGAATCTTAAATATCTGTTCAAAGAATATGAAGGAGAGAATTGAAGTAATTACTACTGCGATAACACTCTTGATTAAGCGCTGGCGAAGTTCCCCAAGATGCCCGAGGACGGACAATTTCTTTTCGTCACTACCCATTTTATCGCTAACGTCTCATTAGTCTCTCGGGTTAGTCATCTCTGTGCCACTGGATTTTGCCTTGCCTACATCTGAAGGGTCTGAAAGCTCCTTGGGCTTATCACTACTGTTTTCTCTTGGCTGATGTGGATTCTCTTTTTCTGCCTCTATTTCCTTGGTCACCGCTGCTGTGAGGTCGAAGGTAGCTTTCCTCAAGGCACGCACCGCTCTCCCCAGCATCCTGGCAATTTCTGGTATCTTTCCTGGTCCCCATATTATCAGGGCTACGACAAGGATTAATAATACTTCCCACATACCGATATCGAGAAAACCCATTACCCTCACCTCACCATTAACTGCTTGAGGACTAAGTCACAAGCTGATTTGGCTACTGTCTGGGAACAATGACCTTCCGCTTATAGCTCTAAGAACATAAGCTTCCCTCTTACTCCTTGCTGTCCTTGGCTGTCTTCTTGGTGACCCTCTTTTTGGTTTTGGGGGTTTCCTCTTTCTCGTCATCCTCTTCGCCACGCTGTCCCTTACGGAAGGCTCTTAACCCTTTGCCAATAGCCCCGCCAACCTGCGGCAGTCTTCCCACCCCGAAGACAATCAAGATAATCAGCACAATGAGGCCGATCTCCCAGGGTCCCATGCGAAACGGCATAACTCCCTCCTCCCAAAGACAATACTGGTCTTAGCTAACTTCTATTCCCACGAGAGGGATTCCCTTCAATATCCAAATTATAATTGACTTAACTGGAATTTTCAATTACTAGTGGTCCGTAGTCGCTCCTTACGGTATAGGCAAATATGCAGCTACGCAGAGGGCAATTTTGAGTTGCATTGCTCTTCAGAGGCGTTCGTCCTAAATCTAATGGCTCCTAGAGGAAGGACTTGTAGCTCCACAAGAAGACATCAAGAAAATACATTGTCTCTTCATCGCTTCACCCTAGTATAAGTCCTGTCACAGGGACTGTATCCATATTCCTGGGCTTGTGCATCAATGTCAAAAGTGAATAAGCGCTCCAGAGGCAGCAAGACCTCAGATTTAGCTTGCCGTAGGTCTAAGGTTTTCAAATACCGTTTACACCTCTCACACACATAGAGCCGATAGAGCCCTTCATCATCGGTGAAATAGGCTAGGGCATCCTGGTCCTGGGTGCCGCAATAGGGACACTCCAAACGTTGAAAGAGCCACTCGGCATCACAGCGAGAGCATAAAAGCCACCTTGCCCCACGCTCCTTATCCAGAAAAGCAAAGTCGGAGTTACCCCCACAAATTGGGCAATATCCACGCCGCCAGCGCTCTTGGTTCACCAAGCCAAGCAAGGCCTTAGAATAGCTGACCAGAAAAGGATTGAGAGTGGCGTGAATTATAGCCTCTAAAAGATGTTCACTGACCTCATCAACTTCTATCAGGGAAACCAATCTAGCTCCCTCGAACCATGCCTTAGCTGTTTCCTTGGAGAGAGGGGGACAGGGCTCCGGCTCCTTCAGGCTTTGGGGGAAGTCATTAAAAAGTTCCGGATATGTAGCAAAGGCTTCAGTTACTTCGGCAAATACATCCTGTAATAGGGACCAATCTAGAGCAAGCTCATCAAAGACTATTAACGGCAGTCCGTGCTCTATTCGTTCGCTGATAGCCTCGCTACTCAAACCAAGCTGGGGGATACCTATACGCTGCTCAGCCCTAGATTGAATACGTAACAACCTTTGGTAAAACTCAATGAATTTAGGGTCAACCTCCTCTTTCTCTTTCCATTCTTCTAGCTTTCTAAGAATTTTACTATTAGTCGGCACTTGGACTTTCCTTCATGCCCTTAGAAACTCTGTCGTACCATTTACCGTGATGTGCTTTGGCATATTCAGCCGATACTTTACCGCGAGCCATTGAACTCCACGCCCCAGTCCGGAGGGGACGCATAAGAGGATGAATCACAGATAAATAAACATGGACAAAGAACATAGCACCAATAGCAATAAAGGCTACATCGTGGGCAAAGACACTCCATTGCAGAAGTGCCGCCGGTGCTGTGCTCTTGAATGCCCACATAATTACCCCGCTCACTACTATGACCACCCCCAAGACAATAACCATGAACCACCACAACTTCTGACCTGTATTCATATGGTCTTGAGGAGGCATAGCTTCCTCATCGCACAAGAAGTAGTAGCGAGGTGCTGCTTTAAGCCATTCTAAATCATCTTTTCCCCAGACAAAGGCTTCCTTTAATCCCTTCCAGCTTGCTTTCCAGTTAGTCAGCAGGTAGATGAGGGGTCCCACTACAATGATAACGGCACAGATGCGGTGCAAGATGCGGGTCACGCTATCCTGCGCCAAGAACCCTAAAGGAGGTATAAAGAGTATAAGCCCGGTGAAGAACAGAATTATGAAGGCACCACTATTAACCCAGTGTAATATCCGAGTTGGCTTTCTATAGCGTTCAACCTCTTGCTCCATCTTATTCCTCCTTCTTACCAGGTAGTTCTCTGGTCAATTTTGCTTCTCGGGCTATGAGGTAGTTTATCCCTAACCCCAATATAGCCAATCCGCCTACCCCCCAGCCTATAGGTTGAATCACGTCCTTCCAGGCTATGGCTGCCGCTGGAACTTGAGGAGCCACTGGAAGCCCATAGACCTCAGGGGAATCATCAAGGACATACATTACGTGTAAGCCACCTAACTCTGTATCGCCATAGAGATAGGCATTGCTGTAACCTTTAGCCTTAAGGGCTGATACTCGTTCCCTGCCCACTGCCACTAGTTCATCACGGTCGCCATATATCAGGGCATCAGTGGGGCAGGTCTTAACACAGGCTGGCTCCCATCCCTGAGCAATGCGGTCTAAACCAGGGGTAGTACAGAAGGTACATTTGTCCATTTTAGCTACGCCAGTCCACAAGTTGCGGTCACTTCGTGGCACATTAAAGGGGCAGAAATCGGCACAATAACCGCAGCCACTACAAAGGTCTTTATTATAGGCGACAAAGCCAAGTTCGTGGTGATAGAGAGCGCCGGTGGGACAAACCTTAACACAAGAGGCATCGGTACAGTGCATGCAGGCGCGTCTGTTGAAAAGCCAAGCCACCTTTCCACTTCGCTCTACCTCCCGAAACTCAATTTTGAGCCAGGTTTGGGGGGAGAGGTCAGGTGGATTTTCATAACTACCCCGGTTAACTGCCTGCACGCCATTTTCCACATCAGGTATAATCTCGTCATTCTCATTCCACTGCTTACAGGCTACCTGGCAACCTCGGCAGGCGGTACACCGTGTTGCATCGTATAAAATTGCTTTTTCTGCCATTATTACCTCCAAGTAAAGACTCGTCTATTACTATCTAACTAAGCCTTACGGACATTAACTAAAAAGGCTTTATACTCAGGTATCATCGTGTTGGCATCACCAACATGGGGGGTGAGAACATTAGCGCTATCACCTGTGGAGAGTCCGATATAACCCCAGTGCCAGATAACGCCTACCTGGTGTACCTGGCGACCGTTCATCTGGAACGGCTTGAATCGCTTGGTTACCAGAGCTACCACTTCAACCTTTCCACGAGCTGACTCCACTATGACCTTTTCACCATTGGAGATGCCATTCTCGGCTGCCAGTTCCTCGCTCATTTCACAGAATGGTTCAGGTTGTGCCTCTATTACCCAGGGCATGTTTCTAGTCATCTGCCCACCCTGCCAGTGCTCGCAGAGACGGTATGTCGAGCAGACAATTGGGTATTTACTTGGATCCCCCCGTTCTTCAGGCCGCCAGATTTTTATTGCTGGGTTTATCTGCTGACCGGATATGATATTCTCTACCGGTGATTCCCACGGCTCGTAGTGTTCGGGTAGAGGGCCATCAGCCCTGCCAAAACCAAACAGCCTCGATACGCCTTCCGGCTCCATGATGAACGGCCATTTTGTTTTCTCCGGGTCAACCGCTATCGGCGGCCAACCACCGTCAGGCACATCACCGACCCACTTACCGTCTTGCCACCAGATGACCGGATATTCCTTGTCCCATGGCTCACCATTGAGGTCCACCGATGCCCGGTTATAGATAATCCGCCGGTTTACCGGCCAGCACCAGGCCCACTTGGGGTAAAGCCCGATATTAAACGGTCCGGGAGTTGTATCACGCCGGCTTGCCCGGTTACCGGGTATTGGGGCATCTGGTTCTAAGTCTGGCTCGACGTAGCTGTGGCAGTAAAGCCAGTTGCCTGAAGTGGTGGTGCCATCGGCTTTTAGCTCGCCGAAGGTTGCCATAAGCTTTCCGGTGGTGAGGTCGTAGCCGTTGATTTCCTTGGCTACCGCTCGGACATCGGGGTGGCCGGCTCCATAGTCCCACGTAAGCTTGGTAATCGCCTCAGCGTTGGGTCCTCCTTCACTGGCATAAAGCTCATTTAGCCTCCGGTATATTTCGGTTTGCATCCACAAGTCATCCTCAGCCTTGCCTGGACCGTCAGCACACTTGTAGCGCCACTGACTCCAGCGTCCGCTGTTGGTGACGCTGCCCTCTTTTTCCCATGAATTCTTGGCGGGGAGCAGGAAGACCTCCGTCTTGATTTTGGTCGGGTCTGCTCCGGGGCGTCGCCAGTGATTAGCTGTCTCAGTATGCCACATATCCGTGACCAGCATCCAGTCCAGCTTATCCATAGCACTTCGCTCTAGGTTGGCATTGGGCCCACCTACTGCCGGGTTCTGCCCCCAGCACATAAGTCCCTTGATTATACCGGCGTCCATAGCTTCAAAGAGGGCAATATGAGAATAGTTTTTGCCGGATTGGATCTTGGGGAGGTGATGGAAACCAAATTCATTACCTTTGGTAGCGGAATCACCGTACCAGGCCTTGAGCAGGCTCACGATATATTTATCATAGTTACCCCACCAGTTGGCACTGTTGGGGTCATTGGTTGTCGGCGTCGCTCTCTTTATATGAGCGTCGAGAGTCGTATCCGTATTAACGGGTACCTTCAGGTAGCCGGGAAGGATGTCATACAGGAGACAGTGGTCTGTGGAACCTTGTACGTTGGACTCACCCCGCATGGCGTTTATACCGCCACCGGCGATACCAATGTTGCCTAACAGGAGCTGCAGTATTGCGTAGGACCGTATATTCTGAGTGCCGTAGGTATGCTGGGTAGCGCCCATGGCATACAATATGGTGCCGGATTTACCAGCAGCACCGGAAGCGGCAAATGTCTGTGCCACTGACAGGAAGGTGTTTACCGGACAACCGGTAATATTTGATGCCATTTCGGGAGTATAGCGGGCGAAGTGCTTCCTTATAATCTGGAAGACACAGTTGGGGTCTTGGAGGGTCTTATCCTTCTTGGGAATACCTTGGTCATCCAGCTGGTATTGCCAGGTGGATTTATCGTATTTTCTATTGTCAATATCGTAGCCGGAGAAAACCCCGTCCAGCTCAAATGGCCCCTTGTAACCGGGGTTGATGAGGTGAGAGGCGTTGGTATATTCCCTGATATAGGTCATGTTGTAGTTGCCGGGGTTGGCATCGATGTCATCCAGTACGTACTTAATCATAGCGTTGATGAAGGCGATGTCCGTCCCAGACCTCAATGGGGCGTAGATATCTGCCTTGGATGAGGTCCGGGTAAATCTGGGGTCAACGCTGATGAGCTTGGCTCCTTTTCCCCTAGCTACCATAATGTGGCCAAAAGCGGCCGGGTGGTTTTCGGCAGGATTGGAACCGATTGCCATGATGACATCGGCGTTGGCAATGTCATTCCAGTGATTAGTCATGGCACCGCGGCCAAACGTTTCCGCCAAACTGGCGACAGTAGCGGAATGTCATATGCGGGCGTGGTGCTCAATATACACCAGCCCCAAGGCACGTGCCAGCTTTACCAGCAGGTAGCATTCTTCGTTGTCCAGGGCTGAGCCGCCCAAACATGCAATAGCTTCAGTGCGGTTGACCACGTTGCCCTCGCTGTCCGTCTCAATGAAAGCAGCGTCTCTGGTGTCTTTCATCCGGCGGGCAATAGCATCCAGTGCCCAGTCCCATGATTTCTCTTCCCAGCCAGTCCCGCCAGGTGCCCGATAAAGAACCTTGCTCAGGCGCCAGGGGTTATCAGCAGACAATTGGCGCATCGAAGCCCCTTTGGCACAGGCAGCGCCACGGTTGATGGGGTGGTCTGGGTCGCCTTCAATATTTACCACCTTACCGTTCTCGGCAGCAACAAGAAAACCGCAGCCTGAGGCATCATAGGGGCAGATGGTTGCCTTCTCACCAATCCTCTTTCTTAGCGGTAAGAGATTAGTCTTCGCCAAGGCTACATTAGGGTTAAGCACCCCAATCAGAAAAATACCACCAACTCCAGCGCCTGACGCTTTCAGGAAGTCTCTTCGGCTTAGTTCCATAATGTTCCGCCTCCTTTTAATTGATTTAAGCCCGGTGCACATCGCATAAGAATGCCCTAAACTCAGGAATGCCAGTGTTGGGATCACCTATACGGGGGGAAAGCAGATTAGCACTGTCACCTGTAGATAACCCCATATACCCCCAATTCCACGGCAAGCTGATGTAGTGAACCGTAGTGCCATTCACTTGGTAAGGCTTAAGACGAGCGGTGACCACAGCTTTTCCGGTTATACTGCCGCGGGCTGACTCCACAATAGTGGTATCGCCACTAGCAATCCCCTTCTCGGCTGCCAACTCCTGGCTCATTTCGACAAACATTTCCGGCATCAACTCTACCAGCCATGGCAAGCGCCTGGTTATCGCTCCGCTATGCAGATGCTCCACTAAACGATGCGTAGTAACTACTATAGGATAATCTGTAGCGGTACCCTTGTCAACGGTTTCCCAGACCACGATAGCTGGGTTATTCTGTTGAGGTGACATTGGATTCGCCACCGGGCTCTCCCAGGGCTCGTAATGCTCGGGAAAAGGACCATCAGGTCTGCCTGGACCAAAGAGATATCCCCGCCCCTCGGGCTTCATAATGAAAGGATATTTACCACTGGTATCTACAGGTGCCCAGCCCCCATCGGCAACATCCCCCACCCAACTGGCACCATCCCATGAGATAACAGGATGGTCGCTGTTCCACGGTTTGCCGTCGAGGTCAACCGAGGCACGATTATACATGATACGCCGATTCAGCGGCCAGGCCCATCCCCAGTTGGGAAACAGTCCAATGCCCGAAGGGTCAGTGGTACCCCGCCGTGCCGCCATGTTGCCCTCCTCGGTATACATTCCACACCACAGCCAGTTGCCACAACTGGTGGTGCCATCGCTCTTGAGGCTGCCAGGACTTGACAATAGCTTACCTGTGCTCAAATCGTAGCCGTTCATCTCCTTGGCTACAGTGTGCACATCAGGGGGATTGCCATAGTCCCAGGTCAGATTGGTAATGGCTTCAGCATTCTTTTCAGTCTGCCCGGCATAAAGCTCTTTGAGCTTTAACATTAGCTTGCTTATTATCCATAGGTCACTCTCAGCTTTACCAGGGGGGTCTGCTCCCTTGTAGCGCCACTGATTCCAGCGGCAGGTATTGTTGACACTCCCCTCCTTTTCCAGCGAGTGCGCCGCCGGCAGAAGAAAGACCTCTGTATCGCAATCTGCCAACTGCCACACCGCAGCGGTTTCTGTTTCCCAGAGGTCAATCACTACCATCCAATCCAGCTTTCTCAATGCTTGGCGGGCTGCTGTGCTGTTCGGTCCGCTCACTGCAGGATTTATTCCCCAGCAGATAAGCCCCTTTATTGTCCCGTCATCTATTGCCTTGAACAGGGATTGCCAGGAGTAGTCGCCACCTCTCTTGGGTAGATAGTTAAAGCTGGTATTGTGGTCAGTGTCACCATACCATGACTTGAGTATGCTGGCGAACCGAGTTTTGTCTTTGCCGTAGGCGGAGAGGGTATGTTCACTACTACTGGCTGGTCGAACACTCCCTCCACCAGGACCCCAGTGATTGACCAGACCCTGCAGGGTGCAGCCAAGCCCATTTGCTGCCCCGGTGATACCATCCAGTCCACCGCCAGCTACTCCCATATTCCCCAGGAGAAGCTGCAATATACCAAAGGCTCGAACCGTCTGGGTACCAGTGCTGCGCTGGCAGGCATTAGACGAAAAAACAATAGCCCCCGCTTTGCCGGTTTGCCCGGTAGCAGCATAGGTCTGGCAAATCTGCTGAAAGGTAGTCTTGTCAGTGCCGGTGATTTCGACTACCTTGTCATCGGTGTAGCGGGCGAAGTGTTTCTTAAGAAGCTGGAAGACGCAGTTAGGGTCAGTGAGTGTGGTGTCTTTCTTTATATTGTCGGGCTGAGTCGCATCCGATTGCCACTCCCAGGTTGACTTATCATATTTGCTGCCATCCCACCCTGAGAACAACCCATCCAGCGTATCAGCCGGACCGGTGAAGGCAGGAAGGACAAGGTAGGAAGCATTAGTGTATTCCTTTACATAGGTCATGTTGTAGTTGCCGGGATTGACTCCCATGTCATCAATGACATACCTTATAATACCACCAACAAAGGCAATATCAGTGCCGGGTCTCACTCTGGCATAGAGGTCAGCCTTGGCTGAGGTGCGGGTGAAGCGAGGGTCAACATGGATAAGCCTGGCTCCCTTATCCTTAGCCCGAGTAGCCCACTTGAAGGCAATAGGAAAGGACTCAGCCATGTTACCGCCAATAACCATGATGCAATCGCTGTTGCCCAAGTCTATCCAGTGGCTCGACATCGGTCCTCTACCCACCGTCTCCTCATCAGCAGCCACCGCCGACGAAACACATATTCGAGCTTCATTCTCAATATAGACCAGACCCAAGGCACGCAACATCTTGCTCATCAGATAGGCTTCTTCGCTATTGGGGAATGCACTGCCTACTGAGGCAATAGCTTCAGTGCGATTAACAGTGCTGCCATCGCCATCTGTCTCTATCCAATTTGCGTCACGTGTCCCCTTAATCCTGGCGGCAATGCTTGCTATGGAATTATCCCAGCTCATATCCATCCAGTACGCAGCCCCTGGAGCACGATGTTTGACCGTGGTCAAACGATATTCGTTATTGGCTACTTGGTATAGGGAGCTACCCTTAGGGCACAGAGAACCCTCATTGATGGGAGAATCAGGGTCACCTTCAAGGTTTACGAGCTTTCCATCCTCTACTGCCATAATAGCACTGCAGCCTACACCACAGTAAGGACAAATAGTAGTCTTTTCACCAATTCTCTTCTTAAGCGGCAAGACCTTTGACGGTCTAGCTAGGGTCACATTAGGACTAAGCGCCCCTAGTATAAAGATACCACCAACCCCCACCCCTGTGGCTTTTAGGAAGTCTCTTCGGCTTAGTTCCATAAGCTTCTCCCTTTCATTGACCTCTTAAGGAGTTATAGGCTTCTGTTTTTCAAACTCATCAGCCTAACCATTCACTAACATAAAAAAGGCGGAACTCCCCACCCCTTTTACTAGTAAATAAAATCTACTTCGGCTTTCTTCGGGATACTATCTGTAGCCCGGTCAACCTTTTGAATCGCCAAGTCGTAGGTTGGAACACAGCATGAAAGATACAATATTTCCCTTCCCAAGAAATTCGCCACCTTCCCCTTTCATAATATCTGCCGCTTCTTTAAATGGCGCAACCGCTTGTATAATAAACCTTCTCCCCTAGTTAATCTTTGGCTATTTAGTAAAACGCGATTAAATTACCACATTGACCACACCTATGTCAACCCACCGAATTAAATAGTGTAAACGGAGATAATAATTGGCACCTTTTCCACCTCATATCAAAGCTCTATTTGTTATTACTCCCATAAAAGATCTGAGGGTGACACAATAAGTACAACAGCGAGCCAAGGAAAGTAACAAATACTATTACCACAACCCATGGCCATTTTCGTCCGCCCAGCACTCGCTGTTTAGATGCCAGGTCATACAGCAACATTATTGCCAGCATCCAGTGCAATATACCGAACAAGACAAGTCGCAAAAGCCATTCTAGTTCCAAGGTCTTGCCTTCCGCAGATTCTAAATCTGGTGTATTATAAGGGAAAAAGCGTAAAGAAGCCATAAGGATATGGGGAAGTTATAAGGAATTCATACAGAAGCTCAGATTTCAGTCGGCTGAGTTCAATAGTTCCAACTAAGCCTTCTTGCGTTGCGTGATGTCTCTGAATGTAGCTAGCTGACAAACTGTTCCATCAAAATCAACATAGGGTGAAGCCAGTACATCATAGGCCCTGCCATCTAGGAAGTTGTATTCCCATCTCTCAATTGCACCATTTATGACATTTGGTAGCTTGCAGATTTGGCGGCACGGGGCATCAAAGTTGCGTAGACATTCGTAGCAATAAGAGCCGATGCCCTCACCAAAATCTCTTATCATACTTGGGTTCATAAACCGTATCCGGTAGTCTGGACCGGTGATGAGGACTCCGTCTGCCATTCTCTCCAGTATTCCCAAAAGTTTATCTCTTTCGCTTCTTAACAGAATCTCAAGACGGCAGCACCTTTCAGACTCGCTATGTGCCTTTGCCGTAAGGTAACCTATAGTACCTGCAATTATAATGAAAAATACCGTCCTCAGTAGCGGGTCAGGGTAGGGAGATACAAAAAGAGCGCGGGGCAAGAAGGCCATAGTGGCAACAATGGTAATGATTATCGATGCTTTGACCCCGAAGACGTAGCCGGCATAGATTATCGGGGCCAGAAACAAGAGGCGATGTACATCGTGTACACCATAGAAGAAGCCCCAACGTAAGGCTTCCCACCCAGCGAAATCTACCAGTTCACCAAAATAGTAAAATAAAATACAGCACACCAAGAGCAAGCCCAATATATAGAGCCGGTAGATATTTCGGCTTCTCAGCGCGGTTAAGATAGCTTGACGGTCAACAGTAGACCTATTCATTTAATCCTTCCTTGCCGATTACATTTACAAGAATATTCCTTTACTATGACACTACTATTAACCCGTATGGCGTACTTAGTCAACAGTGATTGTCTACTTAACCTCAACCCCGATACCCTTCTCATAGGCAACCCGCCTCTCTCGCGCTTCCTTGATAGCGGCATAGATACCACCGATGTTCA